>JASHSS010000058.1 GCA_030038565.1 Bryobacteraceae bacterium | reverse complement strand
CCAGAGTTTGCGGGCCGCGGATTGGGCGACCACCAGGGCGTCGGGTTCGTCCGGGCCGAAAATGCGGCCCGCCAGAAGGGGCAGGCGCAGCATGGGGAAATAGGATGGATCGACCTCGTTCAGATAAAGCTGCTGCGACGATACGCGCTCGATCCAGGAGCGCCGGAACGGGGGGATGGTGGCGATGGAGGCGCCATCGACGCCGGGCACCTGGCGCAGGCGGGCGGCAATTTCCGCGGCCGCCTGGCGGGCCTCGGAGGCGGTGTACTGATGCAAATAGAAGGCCGGATCGACCAGGGCCATCCCGGAATAGTCGAAAGTGACGGAGACGTCGAAGGCGTGGCGGACGGCGCGGGTCAGGTAGCTGCTCAAAATCAGCAGCACGCAACTGACGGCCACTTGCACCGAGACCATGATTTTGCGGGCGCGCGAGGCGTCCGGACCGCGGCGGATCATCTGGAAAGCGGGGGCCAGTCCGAAGGCCAAGGTGGCGATCAGGCCGAGCGCGGCGGAGGCCAGGACGATGCGCCAATCGGTGACGATCCGGAAATTCGGCGGGAGATCGGTGATTTTTACGAACAACCGCCCGGCCATGCGGCCGACCAGCAGGGCGGCTGCCGACGCCAGAAGAGCGAGCAGAAGATTCTCGGTCATCAACTGGCGGATCAGGCGCCAGCGGCCGGCGCCCACGGCCAGGCGGATTTCCATCTCGCGCCGGCGCGCCAGGCCGCGGGCCAGGAGCATGTTTCCCAGATTGGCGCAGGCGGAGAGCAGAACCAGAAGGACGAGCACAACTATGGCGCTGATGGCCAGGACGTGCGCGGCATCGGTGAACACGGGGCTTTCGGCATCGTGGACCTTCACCCAATCGCTCGGGCCGATGTAGCGCGGCTGGATGGACCGCAACTGCGCGGTCAACAGGCGGAATTGCGCTTCCGCGGTTGGCATGGAGACGCCGGGGGCGAGGCGGCCGATCATGTACGTGCGCTGGGTTGCAAAATCGGCGATGGCGCTGGGGGAGCGGGTTTCACCGGTGAGGTAGGCGTACTGCGAGATGGACATCCAGAAGGGCACCACCTGGCTGACCAGGCCGACGAACCGGGGTGGCGCGACGCCCACCACCTGCACCGGCCGGCCGTTCAAGCGGATGGTCTTGAGGAGGATGGAGGGATCGCCTCCGAAGCGGTTCTGAAAGTACTTGTAGCTCAGGACGGCCACGGGACGCGCGCCGGACTGGCCATCCTGCTCATCCAGCAGGCGGCCGTAGGCGGGGGCGATTCCCAGTTCAGCGAAGAAATTGGGGCTCACCAGGCTGCATTGGAGGCCTTCGGAATCGCCCTCATGCAAAACTCCCCCCACGTTGGTCTCGGTAATGACGGCGGAGAGGGCGGTGTTGTGGCGCCGGTAGAAATCGATCTCGGGCAGGGAAAAGGTGCGCCCGACGCCTTGCCGCGTGACGCGGTAGAACTGGCAGAGCGAGTCGGGATCGCGCACCTGCAAGCGGTGTAAGGCGGCCTCGAACAGGTGCACCTCGGCCAGGTTGACCCCAATGCCCAGGGATAGGACGGCGATGGCGGTCAGGGTGAAGCCCGGAGAACGGCGAAGCTGGCGCAGGCCGTAGGCGAGATCCTGGCGGAAGTGGTCGAGGCGGGTCCAGCCCCAGTGGTCGGCGGCCTGCTCCTGGAAGAGGAGGGTGCTGCCGAAGTTGCGGCGGCGCTCGGGCGGCATCATGTCGCGGTGCGCGGCCATGTCTTCGGCGAGTTGCCGCTCGAGTGCGCGGCGATGGAGCAGGGCGGCGAGACGGCGGAAGAGTTTATTCATAGCGCAAGGCCGAAACCGGATCGACACGCAGGGCGCGGTACATGGGGGCGACGGAGGCGGCCAGGGCGACGGCCGCGAAGATCAGCAGGCCGGAGCCAAAGCTGAACAGATCGAAGGGGAGGGAGCCGTAGAGGAGGACGCGCATGACTCTGGCGGAAGCGGCGGCAATGGCGATGCCCGCGAGCGCACCGGAGCCGAACGGAAGCAGGTACTGGCCGAGCACAATGCGCAGGATGTCGCGGCCGCGGGCGCCCAGGGCCATACGGATTCCGATCTCGCGCGTCCGCTGTGCGACGGTAAAGGCCAGCAGTCCGAAGATACCGATCAAGGCCAGCAGCGTGGCGACGGCGGCCAATGAACCGAGCACCCGGGTCATTTTCCGGATGCCCTCGAACCGCTGATCGATCAGGCCCTCGAAGGTGGCGACCAGGGGATGCAGGCCGGAGATGGCGGCGGCCGACTGCATGGCGGCGGAGAGTTGCGAGGGCTTTTCCGCGGTGCGCACGACGACCACCGCAAAGCGGACGAACTGGGCACTGACCGGGAGGTATGCCTCGACGGATTCGGGATCTTCGATCCGGTTCAGGGAGCTGTCCCTGACGACGCCCACCACGGTGTGGCTCTGCTGCGCCAGGACCAGGTTCTTTCCGAGGGGCGACTGGCCGGGCCACAACTTGCGGGCGGCCGATTCGCTGACGATGACGGGGTCGGGGTCGGCGGGGCCGAAGACGCGGCCTTCGAGCAGCGGAAGCCGCATGGCGCCGAAATAGGCGGGGTCCACTTCCGCGAGGCAGAATTGCGCGGCGGGATGGCGCGCCAGGCGGGGGCGCAGAACGGGGGGGAAACTGACCACCGCGGCGGCCTCGACTCCGGGCATCTGGCGAAGGCGCGCGGCGATTTCGGCGGTGAGGCGTTGGGCCTCGGAGGGCGTATAGGGATGGAGGTAAAGGGAGGGATCGACCAGGGCCATGTGGGAGTAGTCGTAGGCCACGATGGCGTGGAAGCTGTGCTGGAGGGTGCGGACAAAAAAGGTACTGAGGATGAGCAGGACGCAACTGGCGGCCACCTGCACGGAGACCAGGATTTTGCGGGCGCGCGTAGCCCTGAGTCCGCCTTTGGCAATCTGCAGCGCGGGAGCGAGGCCGAAGCCGAGGGTAGAGGCGAGGCCCAGGGCGACGCAGGCCGCCAGGATGCGCCAATCGGTAATGATTCGCAGGTTCGAAGGAACCCCGGCGATACGCCAGACCAGAAGGGCGGCCATTCTTCCGAGGGCCAGAGAGGCAAGCGAGGCCAGCCCGGCGAGCAGCAGGTTCTCCGTCATCAACTGGCGGATGAGGCGGGGGCGGCCGGCGCCCAGCGCGAGGCGGATTTCGATTTCGCGCCGGCGGGCCAGGCCGCGGGCCAAGAGCATGTTTCCGAGGTTGGCGCAGGCGGAAAACAGCACCAAAAGGACCAGCAGGATGAAGGTGCTGAGCAGCAGCAGCTCCGCCGGATTAGTAGCGGCCGGCAGGTTGGACGGCAGGATCGGATCGACCTTGAGCCATTCGCCGGAAGCCAGGTAGCCCGGCTGCTGCCGGTGCAGTTCGGCAGTCAAGGAGCGGAATTGGGCCTGCGCGGCTTCGAAAGAGACGCCAGGCTTGAGGCGGCCCATCATGGAGATGCGATAGGCGCCCCAGCCGGTTATCTCGGTCTCCGGGGCGCCGGTGACGTAGGCGTACTGCGAGATGGCCATCCAGACGTTAGCAAACACCCCGAGGCCGCCGAATCGGGCTGGAACAATGCCCACCACCTGCACCGGCCGGTCGTTCAGCCGGATGGTTTTGAGGACGACGCGCGGGTCGCCGCCGAAGCGGCTTTGCCAGTAATCGTAGCCGAGCACGGCGACGGGCGAGGCTCCCGCCTGGTCGTCGCGGTCATCCAGCAGGCGGCCGTAGAGCGGGGTGATGCCAAGCTCGCTGAAAAAATTCCCGCTGACCAGCGGGCAGCGCAGACTGGTGGAATCCTGCTCGTAGTGGACATCGCGGACGTCGATTTCCGCGAAGACCGCGGAGAGGACAGTGTTGTTGCGGCGGTAGAAGTCGATTTCCGGGAGGGAAAAGCCGGGCCGCCTGCCGTCCTCGCGGTTGACGCGCGACAAATGAA
>JASHSS010000654.1 GCA_030038565.1 Bryobacteraceae bacterium | reverse complement strand
CTGGACTTGAACCAGTTTCTCCGCGGCGGATTGGACGCGTTTCCGGTGAAGGTGGGGGACATCGCGCTTCTGGCGGGAGTGCGCTACGTGATCACGCTGGATTCCGATACCCAGCTTCCGCGGGATTCGGCTGCCCGGCTGATTGGCGCCATCGCGCACCCGCTGAACCAGGCGGTGGTGGACCCGATGAAGGGGATCGTGGTGGAGGGATACGGCATTCTTCAGCCGAAGATCGGCATCAGCGTGCAATCCGCCTCGCGCAGCCGGCTGGCGGCCCTGTATTCGGGACAGACGGGGTTCGATATTTACACCCGCGCGGTTTCGGATGTTTACCAGGACCTTTTCGGCGAGGGCATCTTTACGGGTAAGGGCATCTATGAAGTGGACGCCTTGCGCGAAGTGCTGGAGCAACGGTTTCCGGAAAACGCGCTGTTGAGCCACGATCTGATCGAGGGCGCCTACGCGCGAGCCGGCCTCGTGAGCGATATCGAGCTAATCGACGATTATCCTTCCCACTTCAGCGCTTACAGCCGGCGCAAGCACCGTTGGGTCCGCGGCGACTGGCAGATCGTCCGCTGGATGGCGGCGCGGGTTCCCGCCTTCGACGGGCGCATGATCCGCAACCCGATCACCACGATTTCGCAGTGGAAGATCCTGGATAACCTGCGGCGCAGCGTCCTCGAAGCCGCGCTGGTGCTGCTGCTGGTGAACGGCTGGTTGTGGCTCCCGGGAGGACCGGCGTACTGGACGGCGGCGGCGCTGCTGATGTGGTCGATCCCGGCGCTCTCGGGACTGTGTTTTCGGCTGGTGGGTGTTCCGCACTCCTGGCGGGCAGTCCCCGCGTGGCTCTCGGAAACCTGGCGCGGCTTCCGCGAGAGCGTGCTGGTGACCGTGTGCAGCTTGATTTTTCTTCTGCACCAGGCGCTGATTTCGATGGATGCGATTGTGCGTTCCCTCGGGCGCGTCTTCGTCACCCGCAAGAAGCTGCTGGAATGGGAGACCGCCGCGCAGGCGGAAGCCGCCTCCGCCCGCAAGGCCACCGTGGACTTGTACCTGGAGTGGACGCCGGGCATCGCCGCGCTGCTGGGGCTGGCGGTCTGGCGCGTTCGCCCCCAGGCTCTGCCGTTCGCGGCCCCGATCTTATTGTTGTGGGCTCTTTCGCGCCCCATTTCGAACTGGCTGAACCGCCGCCCCAGCGAGGGACACAGCCGCTTGGGCAAAGTGGAAATGCAGCTCATGCGCGAATCGGCCGACCGGATCTGGCGGTTCTTTCACGACTGGAGCACCGCGTCCACCAACTGGCTGATTCCCGATTCGGTCCGCGAAGATGGCTCTGTGGAGCTGCGCCTTTCGCCAACCAATCTCGGGATGCTGCTCGACGCGCGCATCGCCGCCGTGCACATGGGCGCCATGCCGCTCGCCGAATTCGTGTTTCAGACCAGGCAGACCCTGGATCAGATCGTGCGCCTGCCCAAACACTGGGGCCACCTGTACAACTGGTACGACATCTGCACGCTCGAACCTCTGGAGCCGTGGTTTGTATCCACCGTCGATAGCGGCAACCTGGCCGCCAGCCTGTGGACGCTGAAACAGGCGGCCCTGGCGATGGCCTCGGAGCCGAAGGTGAAGCTGGGGATTCCCAGGGGCCTGGAGGCGGAGCTGCGCACGATCGCCGAGATCTCCGAAGGGCTGGTGAAGGAAATGGACTTCAGCCCGCTCTACCGGAGGCGCAAGAAAGTGCTTTCGGTGGGGTACGACATTGCGGCCGGACGGCTGGATAATTCCAGCTACAATCTGCTGGCGTCGGAAGCACGGATGGCCAGCTTCATCGCCATCGCCAAGGGGGATATCCCGCAGGAATCCTGGTTCCGGCTGGGCCGCGGCCATGCCTTGTTCCGGGGCGAACGGGTCCTCCTTTCGTGGACCGGCACCATGTTCGAATACCTCATGCCCTTGCTGTGGATGCGCCGTTATCCGGACACCATTCTCGATCAGAGCATGAAAGCCGTGGTGCGCAGCCAATCCGAATACGGGCGCAGACGGGGAGTGCCGTGGGGGATTTCCGAATCCGCCTTCGTGACCGGGAAGAACGGCGAGTACGGCTACGGGGCCTTCGGCGTTCCCGAACTGGCCATGCAAAGGCACGAATCGCCGACTCTGGTGATTTCGCCGTATTCCAGTTTCCTGGCCGCCGGAGTGGATCCCGCCGCTGCCGCCGCCAATCTGCGCCAGATGGAAAGCTTCGGTTGGACGGGCAGGTATGGGTTTTACGAAGCCATCGACTATACCCGGTCGGGGGCGGAGCCGGTGCGGATGTGGATGGCCCATCATCAGGGCATGAGCCTGCTGGCCATCGTCAACCTGCTGTTCAATAATCCGCTGCGGCGATATTTTCACGCCGAGCCGCGGGTGTTGGCCACGGAGCGCCTGCTGCACGAACGCGTGCCCGCGTCGGCCCTGGCGGAAGTAGATCAGGTGTCGTTGCCGGTGTCGCAGGCGCTGCCTACAACAGGCTGAACTCGCCTTCCAGCCCGCGCACCGAATCGGGCGCAATCCACACCTGGTAGCGTCCCGGCTCGGCCACCAGTTGCATGTGCTGGTTGTGGAAGGCCAGGTCGCCGCGCCGAATCGTGAACGTCACGGTCTGGGTTTCGCCGGGCTTGAGGAAAATCCGGCGGAAGCCCTTCAGCAGGCGCACCGGCTGGGCCACGCTGGCAGCCACCGCGTGAACGTAGAACTGGACTACTTCGGCCCCCGCCACGCGGCCGCGATTGGAGATTTCCGCCGAAACGCTCAGGGCGCCCTCCGGCGTGAGCGTAGGTGTGCTGAGCCGCAATTGGGAATACTCGAAATCGGTGTAGGAGAGGCCGTAGCCGAACGGATACTCGGGGGTGAAATCGACATCGATGTACTTGGAAGTGTAGCCGGCGGGGTTGGCGGGATTACCCATGGGAATCCCCAACTCAGTGAGCGAGGCCGGCCGGCCGGTGTTGAGGTGAGCGTAGTAGATGGGCGCCTGGCCGACTGTGCGCGGGAAAGTGACGTTCAGCTTTCCCGACGGCACCGCACGCCCGAAGAGCAGATCGGCAATCGCGGGACCGCCCATGGTGCCCGGATGCCAGGCCCACAATACCGCCTCAACCTGGGCGGCGGACTGATGAAAAGTAAGTGGACGGCCGGCCTGAATGACGGCCACAACCGGTTTCCCTAACCTGGCGATTTCCGTTACCAGGTCGGCTTGCGCTCCCGGTAAGTCGAGAAATGCGCGCGAACGGGCCTCGCCCGAGAGAATCGCTTCTTCTCCCAGAAAGAGCAACACCACCGCAGCCCGGCGGGCCGCATCCAGGGCGGCTGGAAAACCGGACTTGTCGGTGTCACGGCTGTTCTTGAGAGCGGGAGCATAGAACACGCGGGCATCGCCGAGCATTGCGCGCAGTGCCGCGAGCGGCGTGCGGACGTCCTCGCTCCGTCCATCCATTACCCAGGTGCCCATCTGGTCGATGGGACTATTGGCCAAAGGCCCGATCACCGCCACCGAGGGGACCGAGGCCGCAAGCGGAAGCAGATTGCCCTGGTTCTTCAACAGCACCGCGCTTTCGGTGGCCAGGCGTTGAGCCAGCGCGCGCGATTCCGCGGTGACGGCAGCCTGCGCCGGCGCGGGGATCGGCTCATCGAACAGACCCAGGCGGAACTTCAGCCGTAGGACGTTACGAACCGCCTGGTCCACTAACTTCATGGGTACCTGGCCGCTCGATACCAGCGGTTTCAGATGGTCATAATAATCCGTGCTGACCATTTCCATATCCACGCCGGCCTCGAGAGCTAACCGCGTGGCACCGCTCTCGTCAGCCGCATAACCGTGCGGTACCATTTCGGGTACCGCTTCGTAATCGCTCACCACCAGGCCGTCGAACTTCCACTCTCCCCGCAATATCTGGC
>JASHSS010000653.1 GCA_030038565.1 Bryobacteraceae bacterium | reverse complement strand
CGCGCGGGGTCTCAGTGGCGGTCGCCCTGTTGGTGACGCCAGGTCCAATAGGAGCGCTGTTCCTCCGGACGAAGCCTCCGGTATTCCATGTGGGGATGGTGCGTCTCCACCAGCCACCGGTTGTAATAGGCGGCTTCGGGAGGCCCCCAGACGTGATAATCCGAGTAGACGGGATCGTAGTAGCGCGCGTGGACGGCGCATCCTGCGCTCAACACCGCGACGCCGCCCACGACCGCCAACCGCTTTACCCAGTGTTGCGGTCGTTTCATGCCCGTAAACAGTGCAATCGGTGTGCCAATGCGTCCTCCCCATTTTCAATAGGGAATTGCCCGAGCCAGACCCGAGGCCGGGTCGGGGGCCTCTCTATAGCGGCTTCGGCCGATAATAGATCGGCTGCCCGGCCCGTCCAGGTAGTTCCGATTCCTGGCCGGCATAGCGGACCCGGATGGGCTTGCTCTCGGATGGTGTCAAGACGGCTTCCACCAGCTTGCCATCGCGCCATTCAATATCCACTCCCACGTCTCCGCGCGCCCGCAGGCCGGTGACTTTTCCATTGGGAAAGGCCGCCGGCAGCGCCGGCAGCAAGGTAATAAATGCGGCTTCCCCGGTCTGGGCCGGGGTCAGGCTGGTGGCGGTTCCGTGCGGATCGTCGCTCTGTAAAAGCATCTCGGTAATCCCCGCCGTGGCGCCGAAGTTGCCATCGATCTGAAAGGGCGGGTGCGCGTCGAACAGGTTGGCGAACAACCCGGCGTGGCCGGGATGCCCGGGGCTGGAATCGTTGGCCGGCTGGATCAGATTCTGAAGAATCCGGTAGGCGTGGTCGCCATCCAGGAAACGCGCCCACAGGTTAATCTTCCAGCCCATCGACCAGCCGGTCGCCGCATCGCCCCGATAGATCAGGGACTGACGAGAGGCTTTGAAAAGATCGGGCGTGCCGTAGGGGGTGATCTCCGATCCCGGATAGACCGCCCAGAGGTGCGAGACATGCCGGTGCTCGTTTTTGGGATCGTCCTTGTCCTCCATCCATTCCTGCAATTGCCCGTATTGGCCGATACGGCTGGGCGCAATCTGGGCGCGCAGCCGGGCCAGTTGATCGGACAAATCGGCGTCGATACCGAGGATCCGGCTGGCGGCGATGGTTTCGCCGAACAGGCTGCGCACGATCTCCCGGTCCATGGCTGGTCCCATCACCAGGCCGCCCTGCTCCGGCGAATTGCTGGGGCCAGTGTAAAGAAAGCCGGATTGGGGGTCCTTCACCAGCGTGTCCACGAAAAACAAAGCCGCACCCTTCATCAGCGGCCACGCGGTCTGGCGCAGGAATTCCCTATCCCCGGTAAAGAGGTAGTGCTCCCACAGGTGAGTCGAAAGCCAGGCGCCGCCGGTCTGCCAGATGCCGTGATTGGAGGCGTTAATGGGGGCAGCGCCGCGCCACAGGTCGAAATTGTGGTGCACCACCCAGCCGCGCGCATTATATTGCTCCCGGGCGACCACGGCGCCGGTTTGTGCCAGGTCTTTCAGGGCATCGAATAGTGGCAGATGGCACTCCGGCAGGTTGGTTTCCTCCACCGGCCAGTAGTTCATTTCGGTATTGATGTTATCGGTGTACTTGCTATCCCAGGGAGGGTCGTCGGACTCGTTCCAGAGGCCCTGCAGGTTGGCGGGCTGGCCGCCTGGCCGGCTGGAGGAGATCATCAGGTAGCGCCCGTATTGAAACACCAGCGCCACCAGCGCCGGGTCGTTGCCCCGGGCGAAGCCCGCCACCCGCTCATCGGTAGGCAACGCGGCGGCAGGCGAGGTTCCCAAGTCCAGGGAGACACGCCGGAAGAGCTGCTGATAGTCCCGGAAATGCCTGGTTTGCACTTCGGCGTACGTCTGCGATTGGACGGCCCCCAGGGTAGCCGCATTACGCGCTGCCGGATCGCCCGAGACATCGCGGAAGTTCTTGAAATTAGTCGCGCCAGCTAAAATCAAGACCGCCGAACCGGCATTCGTCACGCTGAGCTTTCCGTCGCGCGGCTGGCTGGACCCGCCCTCGACTCGCGCCATGAGGCGGGCCTGAAAGCGGATCGCCGAGTCGTTTACGTGGCCATCCATGACGAGGCTGCCGTCCGGCAGGTTTTTCACCTCGGACGGGTGGCTGGACGCCATGGTAGCGGTGAAAGTGAGTTTGCCCGGCTGGCTGGCGAACAGACGGATCACGATCACGTTGTCCGGGTAGCTGGCGAACACCTCCCGCCGGTACGACACGCCTTGCGCGCTGAACGTGACCGAGGAGAACGCCGTATTCAGGTCCAGCTCGCGGCGGTACCCGGTGACCTGGGTTTCATCCAAGCCAGGGAAATCCAGCAGCAGGTCGCCGAAGGACTGATAGGCCTTTTGATGGAGGGGCAGGCTCATGAATTCCTGGGACGCCAGGTCTTCGGCCTCTTTCTGTTTGCCGGCCCACAGCAATTCCCGAATCCTGGCCAGCGACCGGTAAGCCCCGGGATGGGCGTAATCGTGCGGTTCGCCGGTCCACACAGTCTGTTCGTTGAACTGGATGCGCTCGTGCGCCACCCCGCCGAAGATCATGGCGCCCATATGGCCGTTGCCCACGGGCAGGGCTTCCACCCACATCCTGGCCGGCTGGCGGTACCAAAGCGTGAGCGGAGATTGGGCCCCGGCGGCGGAGGCCAAGGCCAGCATGGCAATGAACAGTCGATGCATGGTTTCGAAGGAGCGCTTCGAAGGGCCTTGTTTGCGGCCCTAAGCCCAATGATCGTCAAGATGGCGGAAAAACTTTAGCCCCGCCTACCCCTTGACTGCCACCGGGACCAGGTCGCGGCTGGCAATCACCCGGTCGATCATGCCGTATTGCACGGCCTGATCGGGTTCCATGATGTAGTCGCGGTCCACATCCTTGGCGACCCGTTCGATGGGCTGGCCGGTGGCATCCGCCAGCATGGTGTTGAGGATCTCGCGCATTCGCAGGATCTCGCGGGCGTAAATATCGATGTCGGCGGCCTGCCCGGCCAGCCCCTGCATGGAGGGCTGGTGGATCATGATGCGCGAATTCGGCAGGCTGAAGCGTTTTCCGCGGGTGCCCTTGGCCAGCAGAACGGCCGCCATGGAAGCCGCCTGTCCTACGCAGATGGTCACAATATCGGGGCGGATAAACGCCATGGTGTCCAAAATCGCCAGACCGGCCGTGATGGAGCCGCCCGGAGAGTTGATGTAAATGGAGATATCCTTCTCCGGGTCTTCGGCTTCCAGGAAAAGGAGTTGGGCGATGATCAGATTGGCGACTTGGTCGTCAATCGGGGTGCCCAGGAAAATGATGTTCTCTTTCAACAGCCGGGAATAAATGTCGTATGCGCGTTCGCCCCGCGAGGTCTGCTCGACCACCATGGGGACGAGAACCGAGTTGCCCATCGTGCCCTCCGATCGTGTTTTGGCCGGGCGGTCAGGCCCGCTTGGCGGCTACCTGCCGCTTGGTCTTGCGCTGCTTGGTGAGAGCCAGGTTCTTCTTCTTGGTCTCCAGCGCCTTGGCCAGGTCGGCAATCGTATTCCGCCCCAAATAATCCATAATACGCGAACGGAGGTTCACCCAGCTATCGTGCATCGAGCACGGCATGTCATCCGAGCACTCGGAAAGTCCGCTGGCGCACTGCTGGTAAGGAGCCAGGCCATCCAGCGCTTCCACGATATCCAGCAGCCGGATTTCCGCCGGATCCACCCGCAGGGCGAAGCCGCCGGTGGGACCTTTGCTGGATCGCAACAGGCCCTTTCGAGCCAGTTGCTGAAGTATCTTGGCCAGAAAATGCGCCGGTATGTCCTCCTGCTCCGCAATATTCTTAACCATTGCGTACTTGCCTTCGGGCACTTGGGCCAAGTGAACGAAAGCGCGGATCGCATATTCGGCCGAACGAGAATAGATCATCCTGACTCTCCCGGAAAATCGGAGTAACGTTACTCCGTTATCTTAAAATGTCCGCGACTCCCTTGCAAGCAGGTTGTTCGCCATATTTTTCGTAAGGGTTCGCACAAAGCGTCGCGCGAGGCGGAATTTGGCGCAAAGCGGGTAAAAATCTCGCCTTTGCCTGCCCAACTGTAGACTTTCCCGACAAACCTGTAGTACTGGGTCCGGAACACTGGTTCACAGTGGTAGACGCGCCGCGGCGCCGAAAGGGTTCATGATAAAGATAAGGAGGTCCCATGATTTCGAACCGTCTGGGCCTGGCGATGATCCTGGTGAGCGGCTTCGCCGGGGCGCACGGGCCAGACGGCACTCCCGGGAGTACCGCGGTGGCCGCCGGACGGGCTTCCGTGCGCGCGGCCGGCGAGGGCGTGGTCTACACCAAACCGGACCAGGCCAGAATCGATATCGGAGTCGTCAGCCAGGCCGCCACGGCGCAGGCGGCCGGCGCGCAGAATGCCACCGCGACACAAATGGTACTGGAACGGCTACGCCGGGTACCAAATTCCAAAGCCGGGATCAGGACCGGCGGATGTTCTCTGAATCCCAACTACCGCTTCGACCGCGGCAAGCGCAGCCTGAACGGTTACAACGCCGTGAACACCGTGGAAGTCACCAGCCACGATCTGGCGGGGTTGGGCACGCTGATCGACGCCGCCATCGAGGCGGGAGCGAACCAGATCCAACTGAAGTTCGGGCTGAAGGATGAGAAGCCGGCCTGCGACGAAGCTCTACACAAAGCCACCGAGGATGCCCGCTCGAGCGCGGCGGCCATGGCGTCGGCCCTGGGATTGAAGCTGGGACGGGTGCTGTCGCTCGAGCAGGGCGCTGCGGAACCGGCCCGCCCGGTGATGGCGGCCGCGGAGGCCCACGCCATCGAAGTCCGGGCCGCGGTGATATTGACCATGGCGGTCGAATAGCGCCAGGCCGGGGTGGCAGCGGGCGCGGTCACAAAAAAGTTGGAAAAATATTTCCCATCGGCTCAACCGCTTGCAGACCCAGGCATCCGTAACCCGGTAAACCCGCCTGCTACGCTGTAATTGAAAAAGCGCTGCTCGCTCGCCGAGAAGCAGCCCGTTTCGACATTTGCGATGCCGTGCCCAACTCGAGGGGACTTAAGTCGGCTATCCACGCATTTCAACGTTCGCAAGGCGGCCACAGCGACACGCTCCTCTTCGGGGGAGTGCTCCGGACACCCGGAGAAGTGGAACCGGTTCCCAATTGTCCCGGCGCTTCGGCGCCCGAAAACGAGATAGAGGTTAACAAGGTTCGGTAAATCACCAGAGACCAGCCGGCCCGGCACGGCGGGCAGGTCTGATACGCCAGGGCAAATGCCCGGCGGCGCGGCCCACATCTCGGTAAGCCCTGATTGTCGGCAAGCCGATGCCGCAGTTGTCTCCGCCGCCCAAAATGGCCTCGCCAAGCCGATGGGTGGCAGTCTCTGATTGCGAGATCACCATCCCTGCCCGGCCGCGAGGTCGCGCCGCTTCGACGAGCCCAGTGCGGCCCCGGGGCACTGCGCTCGACCGGGTTGCGTATGGCGAGTTGACCCTCGAGAGTGCCAGGCGTGCAACACCCGCGATTTTCGAATATCATCGGAAATCATGAGGAAATGGATCACCGCGCTGTCTCTGATTGCCACGGCTGCTCTTGCGCAGCAAACCCACAATGAATATGAGCCGCCGAACGCGGCGGGCGCCGGTCAGAAACTTCTCGCACAATTCACGGGCGACTGGGACGTCGTCAAGAGCTTCTTCCCGGCGAACGGCAAGCCGGTCGTGACGAAGGGCACGTGTAAGCAGTACATGGTCCAGGACGGCAAGTTTCTGCAGTCGGATTTCACCTTCTTCAATCCTGACGGAACCAAGAGCACTGGCACGGGAATCTCCGGCTTCGATTCCAAAACCAATCGCTTCACCACCGTGTGGTATGACTCGCGGCAGACGACGATGTCCATTCGCCAGAGCGATGGCACGTTCGATGGCAAGAACATCATCCTGTGGGCTACACCCCTCGATCCCGACCGTCCCGGACGCAAGACCGTCGCGCGCGCGCACCTCGAGGAAGACGGCCGTCTTCTCCTTCATCGCCATTTCGCGATCGATGACAAAGGGGTGGAGCGGATGATGATCGAGCTGCGGATGACGCGGAAGTAGTTTCCCGGGCACCCGCCGCCGGCGCCGGCTCCCGACATCCATTCCGCCGCTCTCGCGCTATTCCACCGTTTGAATGGTGGTCTTCTGGCGCGGCGGGTACACGTAAGGCGTGGCCAGGCTCTCGCTGCCATCCAGGCCAATGGCTTTGACCCCGAACCGCAGGTCGTCGATGGAAACGTCTTTCAGCGTGTAACTGTTCACCTTGCCGACGTAAATCTCCTGCTCCCAGTAAGCCGAGGTGGTGGGGCGCACCAGCACGGTGTAGCCCTTGATGCCATCTTCGCTTCCGTTGGGGCGCCATTGCAGCACGGCGTCGTATCCGGAGCCGCGCGAGAGCATCGGTCCGGGACGCCGTCCGCCCGCGCCGCCTGTTCCCCGCCCCGCGGTTGCACCAGCTTCGGCGGATGCCGCGGTGATCTCACCGTTGCCGCCAGTGCCGCCGTTGCCCCCACGGCCGCCATCCCCGCCACGCCCGCCGGCGGTTTCCGTGGCTGCTCCATCCGTAGCGCTCCCGCGCCCGCGCCCGCGTCCGCCGCGGCCGCCTTCGGCCCCGTTTCCGCCGCGTCCCCGTCCGCCCGGGGCGCGCATCACCAGCGGAGCCCGCGGAGCCAGCGCCAGCGAGGCCGCCACCACGGCGTTGAAACGCGCCACTTTGGTGGTGTACGGCACGGACATGTTCTCCAGCAGGTCGGTCGAGTGATGCTGGTTGGCGTAGATCTCATTGGGCGTCGAGATGCGCACCGCCGCGTAACCCTCCAACTGGAAGGGCGTGTGGTCGCCGCCGCGGCCGATGCGGTCCTGGAAGAACACTGTGTTCACCTTAAAGAACGGCATATACCGCTCGCCGATTTCGCGCGCATAGCGGGCCAGCGTCTGCGAGGGCGAATCCATGATCTCGTCGCTGTACACCGACACCGCCGTGTTGCCGGTCCGTCCATTGCCGGAAACATCGGTGCCGATGATGTCGTTATTCAACACCGCCTCGATCACCTGGTTCTCCTTCTTCATCCTGGCCGACAGCAGGTTGCTCCCGATGAGGCCCTGTTCTTCCCCGGCGAAGGCCACGAACACCAGGGTCTTATCGAACTCGTAATGGCTCATCACGCGGGCCAGCTCCATCATGGCGCCGATTCCGCTGCCGTCGTCGCAGGCGCCCGGCGCGGGCAGGTTGGCGTTGCGCTCCTGCTCCTCGGGGCTGAGCTGGGCCCCGCGCCCAAAACCACCGCCAGCACCACCAGCACCCTCCGCCGCCGGGGCGTCCGTGCCGGGTCCGGCGGGCGCGCTGCCGGCGGGCCGGCCCAGGTTGATGGTATCGTAGTGCGCGCTGACCAGGATCTGGGTCTCGGGATCCTTGGTTCCGGGCAGCACCGCGATCACGTTCCAGAGGTCCACGTCCTTGAAAATCCGCTGCCCCTGCTTCTTCACCCGGTACTTGTCGAAGCGCACCTGCAAGCGCGGGCTATAGCTCTGCAGTTCGTTGAAAATCCACTGCCGCGCCGCGCCCACGCCGTGCACCGGGTCGTCCGGGTTGGACATGGTGTTGCGCGTTTGAAAGCTCACCAGCTTTTGGATCGTGGCGCGAATGCGCGCCTCGGAAACCTCATCCATGAGCTTGGCTACCTGGGGGTTGAGAGCCTTCTCGTCCGCGGAGGTAAAGCCGGCGGAGAGACACAGAGCAAAGGCGAGAATGGGGAAACGGCCTCTTTTTTTCATTAGGAACCAGGATACCTATTCCTGGCGCAAAATTTCCAGTGGCTTGCGTCCTAAAATGCGAAAACTGGCGGCCCATCCGGCCACCGCCGATAATAGCCCGGCCGCGGCCACGGTGAGCGCATGGGCGGCCCAATCGGGGTGGAACTCGATTTCCAGCAGCCGCTTCAGCACCACGGCGGAAAAGCCCCACGCCAGCAGGCTGCCCATCGCCCCGGCCACCGCGCCCAGCGCCAGAAACTCCACCGAGAAAATCCACGCGATGCGCCGGCGGGTGGCTCCCAAGGTCTTCAGAATCACCACTTCCTTCATGCGGCGGAAGCGCGTGCCGGCCACGCTGGAGGCCACCATCACGGCGCCCGCCAGAATGGTGAAAGCCGAGATGAAGCGGATTACCAGGGCGATGCGCTCCACCACGTCGTCCACAATCTGCATCACGTCGGCCACGTTCACCACCGTCACGGTGGGGTACCGCTGGTAGACCACGCGCTGCAAATTGGCCACATCCGCGGGGCGGACGCGCGCGCTGCCGTAATATACTGCCGGAAGCCCCGCCAGCTGGCCCGGGCTGAAGAGGAACTCGAAGCGCGCCGACATGCGGATGGATTCGGTGCGCTCGATGCAGGCCACCCGCGTGCGCAGGGTGCGGTTCCAAATGCTCCAATCGATCACCGCGCCGGGCTTCAGGTTCAGGATTTTGGCGGATTCCTCGTTGGCGCAGACCTCCGGCTCGCGATCTCCGGCGGGCCACCATTCGCCGCTTAGAATCTCCGTATCGGGCGGCTTTTCGGCCATCTCGGTGACCGAGCGGGTGCGCAGAAAGCGGCGGTTAAAATCGCGCAGGGGCCGGTTTTCGATCGGTACGCCATCGATGGCGGCAATTTTGGCGGCCACCGCAAAGGCCACGTCGGGGGCCGCTTTCACGCCCGGCTGGGACTCGATCAGATCGGAGAGCGCCTGGCGCTGCGGCCCTGGAATATCCAGCAGGAAGACGTTGGGCATTCCCGGCGGAGCGCTCCCGCGGATCTGGTTCACCAGCGCCCGTTGCACCAGAAACACCGTGAGCGTGAACATCACCCCCACGCCCAAAGCCACCACCGCCGATTGCGCCTGGTTGCCGGGCCGGTAGAGGTTGGCGATCCCCTGCCGCAGGGATGCCGGAAGCCGCCGCGGCGCATGCCGCTGGAACACGCGCAAGCCTCGCAGAAACAGCCAGGCTGCCAGGCTCAAAAGCGCCAGCGCCACCGCCAGGGCGATGGCGAAAAAGCTTCCCGCCCGCAAGGCATCGCGGAAAGTGCCCTCCGTGAGCGTCCCCGCTACCACCCCGGTGCCGGCCAGAATCGCCGCGCGGGTCGCTAGCGGAGCCGGCTTCCATCCCGCCGCGGCTTTGGCCGCCCCGCCGGTTTCCACATCGCGGCGGAAAATCAGCGCCGGGCGGATGGTCTTGATGCTCACCAGCGGCGGCACCGTGAACAGCAGCGTCACCAGGCAGGCGATGCCGATCCCCTGCACGCCGGGCAGCGGGTCCCACGAGGCTGCCACCCCGATGGTGAAATACCGTGCGATCATGCCCGGGAAGGCCGCCGCCACCACCACTCCCAGGACCGCGCCCAACACCCCGCCTGCCAGGCCCAGCATGAGTGTCTGCACCGTGTAAATGCGGATCACCTGCGCCGAACGCGCCCCCAGGCACTTCATCACGGCGATGGAATCCAGCTTCTGCTGCAAGTGGCCGTGCATGGCGCTGGCCACCCCCATCGCGCCGATCACCAGCGCGATCAGCCCGATCAGGCTGAGGAAGGTGGTGGCGCGGTCCAGCCCGCGGGTGATGATGGGGTGGGTCTCGCGGTAATCCGCGATGGTGGCTTCCGGAAACGTCCGCTTCAGGATTTGCCGAACGCTTTCCACCGTGGGTCCGGCGGCGGGCAGGCGGAACAGGTACCGTTCCGAGGCGCGGCTGCCCAGGCTGATGAGCCCGGTCCGGTCGAGCCCCTGGCGGGTGATCATGACCCGCGGACCCACGTTCAGGCTGCCGGTCATGCGGTCGGGCTCGGAGACCACCACGCCGGCGATGCGGAAATCCTGCCCGCCGATGCGCAGCGTGTCGCCGGTGTGGGCGTCGAGGCGCAGCAGCAGGTCGTCGGAGACCACCACGCTGTGATCGTCGAGGGCCCGCGCCAGCGGCTGGGGCGGATTGAGCTGCACTTCGCCGTAGAACGGATAGGCCGCCGGGTCCACGGCCTTCACCGAGATCAGCAGCGGATTCGGCGTGCCCGCGGAGGAGGCCATGGTGACGGTTTCGGTGATCCAGGTGCGGCGCACGCCTTCCGCCGCCAGTTGGTTCAACACGTCCTCCTGCTCGGGCGTGGGCAGGGCGAAGACGCGCGCCGAAAGGTCGCCCGCCATCAAGGTGCGGGCCTGCGAAAGCAGCATATGGCGGAAGGAGCGGCTGAAGCCGCGCACGCCGGTGAGCGACCCGACCCCTACCGCGACCGCCAGCACCACGAACAGGAAGCGCGAGCGCGCCGCGCGCATCTCCCGCCAGGCGATGCGCCACGCCGCGCGCCAGGGCAGTTGCGTCATTGGCTGACCACCAGGCCATCCCGCAGCAGGATGCGGCGGTCGGCCGATTCGGCCAGCGACTGCTCGTGGGTGACCATCACCATGGTGGCGCCCTGCTCGCGGTGCAGCGCCAGGATCAGCTCCAGCACCAGGCGGCCGGTCGCGCTATCCAGATTGCCGGTCGGCTCGTCGGCCAGCAGGATCGGCGGGCGCAGGGCGAAGGCGCGGGCCAGCGCCACGCGCTGCTGCTCGCCGCCCGAAAGCTGCACCGGATAATGATCGAAGCGCCCGCTCAGTCCCACGCGGTCGAGCAGTTCGCGGGCGCGCTTCAGGCCATTCGACCCGTCGGGCGGGCCGCCCGCCAGTTCCATCGGCAGCAGCACGTTTTCCTCGGCGGTGAGGGTGGGGATGAGGTGATAGGACTGAAACACGAATCCGATTTTGCGCCCGCGCACCTGCGCCATGCGGTCTTCATCCAGCAGGGTGATGTCTTCCCCATCCAGAATCACCTGCCCGGAGGTGGGCGAATCGAGACCCGCCAGCAGGCCCAGCAACGTGCTCTTGCCGCTACCCGACGGTCCCATGACGGCGGCAAACTGCCCGCGCGGAATTTCGAGATCGATGCCTTTAAGAATGTCCACCCGGTGGGTGCCGGTGGAAATGGATTTGGTAAGCGCGCGAACCTGGATCAAACTCTTATTATGGCATCCGGGATGAGGAGATTCTGGTGGCTCGCTCTGCTGGCCGTAGCCTGCGCCTGCCGGCCGAAGCAGGATGCGCCGCCGGCCGAGGCTGCTTCCGAGCGCCCGGCGCGATCGGCGCAGACCGCCCCCACCCACCCACCGCCGCCCCCCGCCGACGCGCGCCCGGTGATCGCCTGTTTCGGCGACAGCCTGACGGCCGGATTCGGACTGGAGCCGGGCCAGAGTTTCCCCGACCTGCTGCAGGCCGAACTCGACCGGCGCGGCTACCGCTACCGAGTGGCCAACCTGGGAGTGAGCGGCGATACCAGCCAGGATGGCTTGTCGCGCCTTTCGATCGCCCTGGAAGAGAAGCCGGCGCTTGCGCTGGTCGAATTGGGCGCCAACGACGGCCTGCGCGGCGAGCCCGTCGCCACCACCGAAAGCAACCTGGCCGCGATCGTCGAGGCGTTCCAGAAGGCCGGCGCGCGGGTGGTGCTGGCGGGCATCACCCTGCCGCCCAATTACGGTCCGGAGTATATCCGCCAGTTCGACGCCATGTACCGCTCGCTCGCCGCGCGTTACAAATTGAAGCTGATTCCGTTTCTGCTGGAGGGCGTCGGCGGCCACGCCGATTTGATGCAGCGCGACGGCCTGCACCCCAACGCCGAGGGCGCCCGCATCGTGGCGGCCACCGTGTTCCAGGCGCTCCAGCCGATGCTGCACAAGTGATCCGAGGTGGGGCAGGCGATTCGCCTGCCCGGCTTCCGGCCAAATCCTCTCGAGTACAATGGGTGCCGAGGTGTCCTCCCCATGAAGCGCATACTTCTGACGGCTTGTTTTGCCGCCCTGGCCTTGGGACAACAAAGCAGTTCGACGCGGCGTCCCGGCGAGTTTATCCTGTCGGCGAACGTGCAGGAACATAATGGCTCCCTCCTGCACCTGGCCGGGAACGTTACGTTCGAGACGGATGCCTTCGTTCTCCGGGCCGACAATGTCGATTACGACCGGACCTCGCGCGAGTTACGGGCGAGCGGAGATGTGAGAGTGAAGCTGAAATAGGCGCCCCGGCGCTGGAAAACGACAGCCAACCCGCCCGCCCCACCCCGTTCGCCCGCCGCCCGCGATTCCCCTTCCACCGAACGCTTTTCCAACCGCGGCTCGGCTCACGGCGCACGGAAACCACCGGCGATCCCCACCGTGCCCCACATCAGCCTATTGACGCCGGGCGCGATAAGGTCGATACTCGGGACGGGAGTGGGTGTGTTATGTCTCGCGTTCCCGTGTTCGCCTTTTCTATCCTGGCGGCAGGCGCCGCCGTGGCGTTGCCCGCCTATGGACAGGCGGTAATCTCCACTCGTTCCGGCCTGATCCACTATTTCGAGGGATCGGTTTACGTGGCGGGCCAGCCGCTCCAGGCGCGCCTGGGCAAGTTCACCAGCATTCCGGAGGGCGCGGAGTTACGCACCGAGCAGGGCCGGGCCGAGGTTTTGCTCACTCCCGGCGTGTTCCTGCGCATCGGCGAAAAGAGCACCGTTCGTATGGTGGCGAACGCTCTCCAGGATACGCGTGTGGAATTGCTGGCGGGTTCCGTCATGGTGGATTCGGGCGAGCCTGCGGCGGGCACATCGGTGACCTTGATTTATCAGGGCTGGAACGCACACCAGGCGGAAAAAGGTCTTTACCGGATCGATGCTCAGCCGCCCCGCCTCGAGGTCCGCCAGGGCGAAGTGGATGTGGCCGCTACGGGGGGCACGCCGGTCCAGGTCCAGCAGGGTGAGGATCTCCCCTTGGCCCAGGTTCTCGTGCCCGAAAAATCGGCCGTCGATCCGCCCGATGCGCTGGGCGAGTGGGCCGAGGGCCGCGCCGAAGCGGTGGCCACGGACAATGCCATCGCGGCCAACATCCAGGACCCCGCTACCATGACCGGCTTGGACTTGCCGGGCGACGATTTCACCTATTTCCCGATGCTCGGCCTTTCCATGCTTGGTCCCAGCCCGTTGGGCGCCGATGGCTCGTTAGGTTCCTATCAGTCCGCACTGTACGGTGGGACGGGACTCTATCAGCCGGGTTTCTATTCCCTCTACCTGCCGGGCTACACCTACCGGCCGATGTTCCTGCGGCTGCCCTCCAGCATCGGGCTGAGCGGTTTGCACTCCCTCTATCCGTCGTCGCCGTACCGAGGTATTCTGCCGGTTACGTCGCCCTACCGAAGCACGCTGCCGGGGTCCACGCTACCGCGTTCGCCCGGCGTCCGCGCGGTAACTCCGTCGGTTCCCCACGGCGGGGTGCACATCGGTCACCGCTAGAAACCAGCCTCTCGCCCAAGCTGCCGGATCGCGGATCGCCGGCCGCCTATTTCTCCGAGGGGGCGTAATATCCCTGCCGCCAGTGCATCTTGACCTGGGGTACCCCCGGCGGCTGCGCCACCTTCACTTCCACGGTGTGATACTTCCCGTCTCTGACCTGGTCCTTGGGGTAATAACCGATCACATACTGATTCCGCAGTTCGATCGCGATCCTGGCCGCCACGCTGGGTAAATCGCTGCCCAACGAGGCCGCAAATGCGCGCCCGCCCGTCTGGGTGGCGATTTCAGAGAGCAGCCGCGGCCCGGAGACCTCCTCGGGACTCAGCGCCAGCGATAATATCGGATCGAACACCCCCATGGCATAGACCTCCACATCCGCTTCCCGAACCAGCGCCTCGATCTGGGCCGCCGTATAGGTGCTGTGATTATCGCCGCCGTCGGAAACGATCACAATCGCCTTGCGCGGATTCCTGGCCTTCTTCATCTCGCCGAGCGCCAGGTTGAGCGCGTCCAGCAAGGCCGTCAGGCCGTGCGGTTGAACGTTTTTAAGAGCGGTTCCGATTTCTTCGGGGTGATTCGTGAAACCGACCGACAGATCGGCTTTGTCGTTGAA
>JASHSS010000652.1 GCA_030038565.1 Bryobacteraceae bacterium | reverse complement strand
GCCCGTTGCCGCTCGCGTTCCTCCCATAACGCAAGGGCCTCCTGCACGGCATCTTGTTCCGAGTCGAGACGGCCGCTTTCGATGGCGCGGCGGGCGAAAGCCCGTTGGTCCGGGGTGAGTTGTACATCCATTGCCTTCAGAATACGGGAAACGGGGCGGGGTGGCAACGTGGCCGCCGCCTGCTTCTCAGCATTGCGCCAGCTCTTCGATAGCGATTTGGAAGGCCGTGTTGGCAGCCGGCAGCCCGGCGTAGACGGCCAATTGCAGCAAGGTCTCTTCCAGGTCGCAGGGTTCCAGGCCGGCGGCCAGGGCGGCGCGGACGTGCAGGCGAAATTCCTCCCCACGGCCCAACGCGGCGGTGGCCGTGAGCGCCAGCAGGCGGCGCGTGCGATCGTCCAGACCGGGCCGCTGCCACACGCTGCCCCAGGCGTAGCGCGTGATGATCTCCTGGAATGCCCGGTTGAAGCCGGTGGTGGCGGCGATAGCGCGATCGACATGCCGGTCGCCGAGAATGGCGCGCCGCTTTTCGAATCCGGCGGCCAGGGTGTCGGACGGCGCCGGCAGCAGGAAGCGCGTCAGCGCCGCGGTGAAAGAGCGCGGTGTTTCCAGGTTGGAGAGGTGCGCGGCCGGCAGGTGCTCCACGCGCGCGCCGGCGATGGACTGCGCCAGAACCTCGCCGTGCCCTTGCCAGGGCGTGGAGACATCCAGATCGCCCACGACGATGAGCGTGGGCGCGTGGATGGCGGCCAGAAGGGGCTGGTGGTCCATGTCGCGGACGGCGGCGCAGCCGCCGGCGTAGCCCACCGGATCGGTCGCCAGCAGCACGCGGCGAATCGCGGCCACGGCGGGAGGATTGGCCGCCAGGCGCGGGGGCGAGAAAAAGCGCCCCATGACGGCTGCCTCCATGGCGCCCATGCCACTCTCCAGGACGGTGCGCCGCCGGCCCTCCATCACCGCGGGATCGGGAAAGCGCGCGGAGGTGTTGGCCAGCACCAGGGCCGTGACGCGCTCGGGCGCCCGCGCACCCAGCCACTGGCCGATCATGCCGCCCAGAGAAAGGCCGCACCAGCAGAACTGCGGGATGCCGAGCGCATCGGCCAACGCCAGAACGTCGCCGGCCAGCATCTGGATGCTGTAATCGCCCGCGGGGACGGCCGTGGCGCCGTGGCCGCGAAGGTCGTAGCGCAGGATTCGGAAGTACGGGAGCAGGGCGGCGGCTTGCGGATCCCACTGGGTGTGATCGCAGCCGAGCGAATGCGAGAAGATCAGCGCCGGGCGGTCGTCCGGGCCGTCGAGACGATAGTATTGGCGCAGGCCGCCGGCTTCGATTACAGGCATAGGTTATTCGGTTTCCTCCAACAGGCGCCGGCGGAAGGTCTCCGCGGCGCCGAGGTAATCTTCGGGATGGTCGAGGCTTTCGAGTTGCTCGGGCGTGAGCACCTGGGCGAGGCCCTCCCGGAGGGTCTGGCCGTGGACCGCCTTCGCGACCAGCGATTCAGCGGCGGCGCGGCCCATCCGTGGCGCCAGCAGCAGGACGGCTTTCTCGGCAAACACCGCGCCGTGGGTGGCTTCGATGTTGGCGCGCATGCGCTGGGGGTTCACGGTGATCCCGGCAATGGTATCCGCGACCGCGGCCAGGGCACTGCCGGTGGCCTGGATCACCCCGGCGACGGTGGGCCATTCGGATTGACCCCCTCCGGCCGCGCGCTCGTGTTCCTGCGGCATGGCGGCGAGAAACGCGGCCACCAGTCCGGGCACGCGGGCCGCAGCGGCCAGGGCCACCACCGATCCGGCGGGATTGCGCTTGTTGGGCATGGCCGAGGAACCGCCGCCGGGCTCCGAGACTTCGCCGATCTCGGGTTGCATCAGCAGGGCGATATCCCGCGCGATCTTGGCCAGGCTGCCGGCGTAGATGCCGCAGTGGGCCACCAGCGCCGCCAGGCGGTCGCGATGTGCGTGCCAGGGCGCGCCGGGCTCGCCAAGCTGCAACTCCGCGGCCAGCGCGGCGGCCAGTTCCGGCCCGCGATCGCCGTAAGCTGCCAGGGTGCCGGCAGCGCCGCCGAACTGCAGTTGCAGGGCGCCCTCGAAGGCTTCGGAAAGGCTGCGCCAGCTTCGATGGGCCGCGCCGAGCCAGCCCGCCGCTTTGTACCCGAACGTTATGGGCGGCGCCGGCTGCAGCAGCGTGCGCGCCAGCATCACGCTTCCGGCGTGCTGGTCGGAGAGCCCGCGGAGGGCGTGCTTCAGCCGCGCATGATCGGCGCTCAGGATCGGCTGCGCTTCGCGCAGCATGAGGACGAGGGCTGTATCGAGGACATCCTGGCTGGTGGCGCCCCAGTGAACCCATCCGGCCGCGGCGGGGTCGGCCTTCCGCACCTCGGCGGTCAGGGCCTTCACGAAGGGGATGGCGAGGGTCGCGGATTGGCGGGCATCCTCCGACAGCGAACCGGGGTTGATCCGGTCGATCGCGGCGATGGCCTCGGCCGCGGCCGGCGGAATGATGCCCAGCCGCGCCTGCGCCCGCGCCAGCGCGGCTTCGAAGCGCAGCATGGCGGCGATCACGGCCGCATCGGAAAACGTTTCGGCGAGCGCGGCGGTTGAGGCGAAGCTGTCGATCAATCGCGCGGGCATCAGATCTCGAAGAAGACGGTTTCGCCGTCGCCTTGC
>JASHSS010000651.1 GCA_030038565.1 Bryobacteraceae bacterium | reverse complement strand
AACCCCTCCAGATCGAGCATCCCCTGCGCGTTGACCATCGTTAATAGGGTACCGCGGCGGAAGGGCGGTTGAGCCTCTGCCGGACGGTTGTACAAGCGGACGGGGCGCCTGGGCCAGGGGCGGAGTTCGCCGGGCGAGTGCACGCCTCGCTGGCCACGACTCGTACTCCGGCGGCCTTCGCGGCCGTCACGGCGGGGTAGCGACGGCCACCCGCCAAGACCAGGCCTCGGGAAGCCGGCGCGGGGGCGGCATCGCGGAACGCTGTCGCGCGGGGCCGTCCTTCCCGGCCGCGGCGGAAGTTGCCGACATGCGGCGAAAGGCGGCAGCAGGCTGCGAAAGGCGCCGGCAGGCTGCGAAAGGCACCGCATGCGGCGAAAGGCGGCAGCAGCCTGCGAAAGGCGCCGGCAAGCGGGCAAGGCGGCGGCAGGCTGCGAAAGGCGGCGGCAGGCTGCGAAAGGCGGCGGCAGGCGGCGAAAGGCGCCGGAGAACCCCGCAGGGAACCGGCAGGGCCGGACCCGGCGTCCTGAGGAGGTCCACCGGACACCTCCTGCGTCAGGGGTCACCATGCTGGTATTACTTGCCCCGCCGGGGCCATTGCGGCGGTTACTTCATTGTGTTATTTATGGGTTCAAGTCGGAAATTTTAAGATCCAACTGAACCGCCCCGCTGATCGGGTATGGCGACGGCGAATCATAACCCTTCAAAGGATGGCATCCCGTGGAAGCTGTCAATCGCAAACTCATTCGTCCGTCTTTGAACGAAATCAAGGAGCAGATCACGCCTCCCCGGCGGCCCCCGCAGCAGAAGAGACCGGTCCCGCCGGATCAGACCAATGCTGAGAACTTCTACTATGTAAAGCAGATGCAGGCCAAGACGCCGATGGTTTTCGTGCTGTGCGACGGTGAGACGCTGCACGGAACCATTGAGTGGTACGACAAGTGCTGCCTCAAGGTAAACCGCAGCGGGGGGCCGAACCTGCTGCTGTATAAGCCCGCCATCAAGTACATGTATAAGGAGGGCTAGCCGCTGGTGGGACCTGGCTCCCGCACGACTTCGGGATCCCTCGGCTGGAGGGCTTAGGAGACGCGCAAGAGGGTGTTCCGGTCCGGAAAAACCGGACGGAGCGCCTGCTAGATCGGAGGGTGGCGGCGAGCCAGGCGGTATTCTCTGCGCTCGCCGGCCTGCCGGTAGCGGCGCTGTTCGTCCTCGGTTTCCGGAATCACGGGAGCAATGGGAGTGGATTTGCCATTCTCGTCCAGCGCGACAAACGTCAGATAGGCGGAACAGGTGTGCAGGCGGGCGCCGGTCAGCAGGTTCTCCGTGTGCACCTGCACGCCTACCTCCATCGAGGTGCGGAACACCCGGTTTACGGACGAACGGAGGATGATCAACTGCCCGATCCGTACGGGGTGCAGGAATTGCATGCTATCGACCGACGCGGTCACCACCGGGCGGCGTGCATGGCGGATCGCGGCCATGGCCCCCGCCAGATCCACCAGGTGCATGACCTTGCCGCCGAGGACATTTCCCAGGCCGTTGGCGTCGTTGGGAAGGGCGAACTCGGCGTATTCGGAGATCGACTCGCGCACTGGTTTGGCTGCATCCATCAGGTTCAATGATGCCGCTCAACGCGCGGAGGCTTCGTCGCGGCGGCGGAAATAGCTGGAAACATAGGCCTGGGCGAGGCGGGCAACAGCCGGTAGCGGGGGTGCGGGACGGAAGTCCGCCTCGGGCAGCCGGAATTCGAGCGGGCCGTGCGCGAAGGGAAGATGGTCGCGTTCGACCACGTAATAAAGACGCACCGAAGAGCCATCCTCCGCCGAGATCGAGAAGCGGACGGCGTCGGGGCCATCGCCGGCGGGGAAGCGAGGACATCGGGCGCGGGCGTAGCCGATGTTGCAGAGCGGATACAGCGTCTCGGCCCCCGGCTGCCAGGGGCCCGCGGGGTCCGCGTGGCACATGCCGGACCAGGCGTCGCCAAGCGGAAGCATGGCGTGAGCGGACGAGATGTGCGGGTCCGGCTCCAGGGGGACGAAGTACGGGCAGGCCATTCGGCTCGATGGTAGCACGCGCGGATAGGAGCGGATCCACCCCCGCCCCCGCGCTGCGTCGGGACCCCGATCGCGCGAGGCGCCCGGACTGAGAGATCCCCGACCCGAGACGCCCCACGACGGACTGAGGCCCGGCTGAGGCACTCCGCCCGAGCGAACCACTCCACCCGCGCGAGAAACCGGCCTGTGCGATGCACCTGGCCCGCACCTCGGCCGCCGAGGCAGCCACGGGGCGCTGGCGGGCGTGGTGCGGCTGCCGGGATCCGGCGCCGCTCCGCCAGCCTGCCGCGGGCGGCCAAATCCTTAACCGGCTGTAACTTTGGCGCGCCCCGGAAGCATCTTAACGCTCAGACCGGAGCGGCGCCGGGAGCAGCGCCGGGGAGCCAAGTGAGGCAGAAAAGCGAACTAAGGCCGCCGGGATCTCAATCATTAATATAGCTTGTCATGCGTTTTCTTCGATTTCTCCTTCTCTTCTGCCCGGCGCTTCTCTCCGCCACCGAGCACAGCGGTTCGGTGAGGGCGGC
>JASHSS010000650.1 GCA_030038565.1 Bryobacteraceae bacterium | reverse complement strand
CAGGCCCGGACCGCCGGTGTTGGCCACCCCGACCCAGAAGGAGAAGCCGCTCGCGTCCGGGTCACGGTCCAGCGTCACATAATAGACCATCTGCACGTACAGCGCGTTGGTGTGGTCGGCCGCCAGCGTGGTGTGGTAACTCCCCGTGCTTTGGAACTCGTTGTTCGCGGCCCCCACCGGAGTGGTGCTCGACGGGTATCCGATGATGGTCTGGAAGCACGAGGTCAAGCCGGTGTTAATGCAAGTCGAGTCGGCTGCCCCCGGCGCCCGGTCCAAAAGGTTCTGATACAAATTGGCCGCGGTGTAGCCGGAGCCGGTCAGCGAATTGAACAGGCCCGGCACGGACTGCGCGCCGGCCCGGATGCTCGCCACGGCCGCCGTATATTGGGCGTAAGTGGGCGGAGCGCCCGTCGCTGCCTGATACGCCGCCATCACCGCGAAGTCGCTGTTGAAGGCCTCCGGACTGGTCAGGAACGAATCCGCCATCTGCCCGAGGCCTGAGCCGCCCACGCCGGTCCAGAAGGCGAAGCCGCCGGAGTCGGGGTCGCGCCCCAGAAGCTGCTCGTAGAGCGCGTAGACCTCGCGGTACGTCTGGCTGTCTCCAGATCCGGCTTCGGTGACGGTGAACGCGGACGATGAGCCTCCGCTGGACACCGTGATGGTATTGGTCTGGGTCCCGGCGTGGGTGTTGGTGAGTTGGGTGAAGGTGACCGTGCCTGGGCCGCTGCCGCTGGCACCCGAGACGATCTGGAGAAATCCGGGGTTGGACGAAGTGGCCGTCCAGGTCCCGCATGCCGCGCTGGGCGTTACGGTGAACGATTGTGGAACCTCCGGCGCGACGCCGCAGTTGGGCTGGCCGGAGTTGTTGGGGCAGGCTTCCACGGTGGAGGTCCCGGTGGCCGGCAGACTGGCCGATGGCGGACTCAGAGTGAACGAACAGGACGAGGAGCCGCCGGCGAAATTCGCGGTCACGCTGTGGGGAGCATTCATGGCGATGGATTGGGGATTCGCGCCGCCGCTCAAGTCGCCGCTCCAGTTGTTGAATTGATACCCTGGGTTCGGAGAGGCCGTCAATTGGACACTGGTCCCCTGGTTGTAGTAACCGCCGGAAGAGGGGCTGGCCTCGACATTACCTGCGCCGGCCGGAGAAACCGCCGCACTGAGCAAATACTGGACCGTAAAAGTAGCCGTGTAGGTGGCGGCGGAAGGGCCCACGGTGATGCTGTGCGAGGCCGCCCCGCCGTCGCTCCAGGAGCTGAAGACATACTGCGTGCCAACTCCGCCCGCCTGCGTAGCGACCGCGATGGTGTGGCTGCCCGGCGGGAGGCTCAAGGTGGCTGGAGCGGTCTGCGGCGAACCGTTATCCACGGTGAATTGGAGGCCGGTAGGGATAGTCTGAATGGTGATGGCGGTGGGCGCCGAGAAGGTCGCGGTAATTGTCTCCGGCGCGTTCATCGTGACGGTGGTCGCCGCACTCGAAGGATTGGCGACGGCGCCCGTCCAACCGGTGAAAGTGTATCCCGCATTGGGTGCCGCGGTGACAGGCACCACCGATCCCGCGTTGTAGTAAGTCCCGCTCGACGGTGCTACCGTTCCGCCCGCAGCCGGTGAGGGGGAATCGGTCAACTGATATTGGGTGTTGAAACTGGCGGTGTAAGTGGCTGCCGAGTTACTCACCGTCGTGATCATGTGGGAGGCCGCTCCGCCGTCGCTCCAGGCAGTGAATACGTACTGCGTTCCCGCCGGGGCCGGAGGACTTCCCGCCTGCGTGGGAACCACCGCGATCGTGTGCGTCCCAGGCGCCAGCCGCACAGTCTGCGGAGCGGTTTGCGCCATACCACCGTCCAGGCTGAATTGCAGGCCCTCCGGACTGGTCTGAATGGTGACGCTCGAAGTCAGGTTCAAGGCGTATCCCACTACGTCGAGCACGAGGATCTCGGCCGAGGGAGAGATGTCAACGCCAGCGACTCCCGGGCAGCCCGTGGCGTCCTGTACCAGGGGGTCCGCCGCGCAGTTCGGCACCCAATCCCCGGTGTCTTGGCCGTTACTCACGTTGTTGTACTGCTGCAGCATGTGGACGCTGTCGATCGAGAAACAGGCATTCGTGGAATCGCCGGCCGAGCAGGAATCGTTAGTGCCAGAGGCAAAGCTGCGCGTGCCGTTACTGTGGTAACGAAAAAAATCCGCCGGGGCCACGTTGGCGCCACAAGTGCCCGGGCTGCAGGAAGCCGTTCCGAGGATCTCATCGGTCTGGCGCTCCACGAGAGTGAGAAAGTCGTATTGGTTGCTGGCGATCGAGCCGCTGCGGAAAAAGAGCGGGGCGGTATTGCTGATGGTAATGACCGCGTCGTAACAGCCCACGGTACCAAGGCTGCAAGGGGTCTGGCCGTTGGTCTGAATCCCGGTTGTAACTGAACTGCCCAGGGCCCGCGCGAGGGGATTCGTAAGTTGCACCGATTCGCTGCCGAACGGGTTGGTTGCCGGTACGCTTACCGAGACAGCGGTGCTGTCATTCGGATCCGATTCCGCGGCTGTCAGGGCATTGCGGAAGCCGGTGTAACTCATGGTAACGGGTTGGGAGACGCTCTGAGCCAGAGAGGTGCTACCCAGTTGAACATAGATGCATGCACTGGCGTTGGTGAATGCGTTGCTGTAGAGACTCGCTACGGAGGTATTCAGGGTGTCGCAGACGCCAGCGGGCAGGGAGTTATAGATGGTTGGGTCGCAGGCGTAAACGATGCCGCTGACCGGCAAGTTACAACCCAGATATACAGTCACGGTGTCCGTACCCACGCCGCCGTTCTGGACCGCAATGACATTGACCGACACCGAGAATTTTCCGGAAGGTCCGATGAGCACCGGCGACAGGGTCGTGGTTGCCGGACAAAGCGGGGCAGACAAGGAAGTCTGCGCGGTGCCATAGTCGCTTGTCACGGCGACAATGACCCCCGATGCAAAGCCTTCACCGGTGATGGAGCACGTGACGAGGAAGCTCAGCGTGAGCGTTTGGCCGGCCACCGCGGGAAGGCCATCCTGGTGGTAATAAGCGACAGAGGATGCGTAGGCGCCCGTGGCGTTCTCCAAGGAATCGATGGTTACGGAGGCGCTCACTTGCGCGGGGCTGGCGGATTCGAGAGCGCTGCCCGCGATGGTTGCCTGGCCCTGGCTCCCACTCAAGGACTGGCTCCCGGACAGGGTGCTGCCGACGATGCAATTCTGAATCGGGCTGCTGATGTACTGGGAGCCGACTGGAGCGGGGTTCGGATTCGCGACGGAGGCAACGCACCCTTCCCCGCCTGTCCCTGGAACTTCCGCGTTCGAGCCGTTGAATTCAACGCTCGATTGGAATTGATAAACCGGAGGGGTCTGGGCGAGCGCCGATCCCGACACAGCTATGGAAATCGCCGACGCGGCGATGGCCAACGCCCAGCGGGATCGTAACGCCCTCAGCCGGCGCGATCCGCTTGAAATAGGAAAGTGCACTATGTACGCCTCCTGCACGCACGTCCCCAGTCTGGTGGCCTCGGGCCAGCCGGGATCTCGACTTACCTCATCTTATGTCGCGGAATTGCAGGCTTTGGCGCTATCTATGGTTATCTCGCGCGCTGATAGAATAATCTGGCCGTTGCGGAGTCCGATCCACTGCCCTGGAAGGAGTTTGCACATGCCCTACGGTTTGGTAAATGCGCTCGTGGCGCTGGGGGCTGCGTTGGCTTGTCTCGAAGCTGCGGTGATCGGCACGAGCACGGCGGCGCCGCCTCTGACCGCGGCTCGGATCGATTCTCTGCCGCGCGCGCAACAGGCCGCCTGGCGCGGCTACCTGGATCGCTCCGCCCGGCAGATGCGAGCCGACCGCGAAGCGCTGGCCGCCGAATTGAGGCGCGCAGGAATGACGGAGGTCCTCGTGCCACCATCCGGGAGCGCCGCCAGAAGTATTCCATTGGATCGGCCGATGGAATGGTACGGCGGAGCGGAGGCGCGCAGGATTGCCGATATTGTGGTTTCCTTTCAGACTCCCGCAGGTGGGTGGAGCAAGAATCTGAATCTGTCGGACCATGTGCGGCGGCCGGGCGAGCATTTCGCGCCCAACAATCTCTCCCGATTTCTGAGCGCCGGCGATTTCGACACGCCCGGCGATCTGCACTGGGACTACGTCGGGACGTTGGACAACGACGCCACCATTACGGAGATGCGCTTCCTGGCCAAAGTGGCCGGCGCGGCGGGAGAAAGCGGGGCGGCGTACCGGGCATCGTTCCTGCGCGGATTGGAATATCTGTTTCGGGCGCAATACCCCAACGGCGGCTGGCCGCTCGCGGGCGGCTACCACGACGCCATCACCATCAATGACGGCGCCATGACTCAGAGCCTGGAGTTGCTGCGGGATGCGGCGGGCGGAAAGACACCGTATGCGTTCGTCGAAGACCGGCTGCGGCAGCGCGCGCAGGCCAGCCTGGAGAAGGGCATCGCCTGCCTCCTGGCTTGCCAGATTGTGGTGGATGGCCGGCGCACGGTTTGGGGGCAGCAGCACGACATGCTGACGCTGGAACCGGTGGCCGGCCGCAATTATGAGCCAGCGGCCGAGAGCAGCAGCGAGAGCGCGGGGGTGCTGTTGTTTTTGATGAGCCTGCCGAGGCCCTCGAAGGCCGTGAAGGCCGCCGTGGATGCCGGCGTAGCCTGGCTCAAGAAGACGACCATCTATGGCAAAGCGTACGTGCGCGGACCCGACGGGCGCCACTTAGTGGCGGCTCCGAACGCGGGGCCGACATGGGCCCGCTTCTATGCCATCGGAACGGACCTGCCAGTGTTCGGCGATCGCGACAAGAGCATTCACGACACGGTGGACGAGATCTCGCGGGAACGGCGCGACGGCTACAGTTGGTACACAACCGCCGCCAAGGAAGCGCTGGGCCGCTATGCGCAGTGGAGCGCGGAACGATGAATATTAACGGAGCAGCGGCAGTCTTTCCTGGCGGCGCAGCCGGCCTTCGCGCGGTTCAACGCCACGGAAGTTTGCGCCGCCGAATCTGTCGGCGACGAGTTCCATCTCCGGCTACATCACGACGGATACTAACGCGCGGCGCGCCATCGAATTGGCGTTGCGCCTGACTTTCGCCGGCCGGCGGCGACCTTCGAGGGCGGTAGAAACTGGTCCGCGGCAGGTCCGCGTCCGCCGGGGGATGCCCCCATTCCGAAGTCGGTGATGCTCCGGCAAGACGGCGGCGCCGGTCTGCGATGCGGCCTTGGTACGATTTTTGAAGGGCACAAGGCGCCTGATTTCCCGCAGATAATGTCTGGTCTTCCCTACCGGAACCGGCAAGGATTGAATGGTGGGTCCAAATGAAAGGCATACTGAGGCGGGCCGACTGGCGGCGGCGTACCGCTTTGCCAGTGGCACTCAAAGGACCCGGGCGTGGTTCGTCACGATTGGCGTCTGGCTGTTGAGCGCCGGCTGGATGGCGTTTGGCCAGCAGTATCCTTTTCTTCCCGTACCTGGGTCGCCGAAAGACGGGAAGGCCATTTTTCAGGATTCCCGCGGACGCCTGTGGATCGCCGGCGACCAACTCGCCTGCTTCGATGGCAACCGCTTCTTTTTTCTCCGCGATTACGGCTTTCCGGCTGTCACGGCCTTCGACGTCACAGAGGATCCGAGCGGCGCCATCTGGATCGGTGCGGAAACCGGCGTGTACCGGTTTTCCAATGGCCATGTGGAGGAAGTCGCCCAAGGGGTGGCCGTCAGCGTGATCGCAGCGACCCCCGACACCGCCGTGGCAGCCGTGGGACCTCTGGGCCGCGGCGTCCCCGCCGATACCGCCCTGATCAGAATTCAGCGACGCGGAGCCTCCTGGAAAACGGAGACCGTCATGAGTCTCGATTCGCCCGGCCCTTTGACCTTGGACCGGTCCGGCACGCTGCTGTATCCGTGGACAATTCTGGGATGGAGTGAGATACGGCTCGAAGACGTGGTCCGATGGCGGCCAGGAATGCACGTGGCGGTGACCCACCATGGAGAACCGGGCGATCCCGTGAACGGCGGTTGGAAGATCCTGCGCGACCGGTTCGGCTGCGTCTGGGGGCAAACGCCGCGGGCCGTCGGTTACAATTGCGGCGACGGCCCCGGTAAGGCGCCTTTCGATGGCGCCGAGGCTAGAACGCTCCACGAGGGCACCGACGGAAACATGGTCGTGTTGGGCGATAGCCTGCTTGCGACCGGGCGGCCGGGATCGTTTCAGATGGCGACTCGGGCCAACGGACTGCCCGGACTGGTAGATGGCATTGCGGCCCGGGACGGAACTGTCTGGCTCACCACCACGAACGGATTATACCGGTTCGCATCTCCCTTCCGGATAGAGTCCTGGACCATTCGCGAGGGTCTTCCCGACCCTCCCTGGTCGGTTGCGCGGGTGGGCCACAGCATATTCGTCGGAATGGATCGCCGGATCGCGGTTCTGACAAAGGACAGGCTTCGATGGGACACCATCGCCAGGTTTAAAGACGGCGGGTTGGTTTCGGGATTGTTGGACGCTGGCGACGGCACCCTGATCGCCGCATTCATCGACGGTGGCGCATTCCAATTGCGTAGGGACGGCAGAATCATCGCTCGGACGGAGAAAGACAAACCCATCGTGAGCATGCGCCTGGCGAGAACCACCGCCGGCGAGATCTGGCTGGGCGGAAGGTTACTGGGGCAGCTCACCCGCGCCGGCCCGGTGCTCCAGTTTGCGGAGCATCCGTTGCAGACCAAGCCAGCCGGGAACGTGTTGGCGATCCGATATGAAGACCACACGCGCAGACTGTGGGCCTGCTACAACGGAGGGCTGCTGCTCAGGGATGATCGCGGCGCGTGGCGCGAATTCACCATCGCCGACGGCCTCCAGACCAATGGGTGCTGGTCGCTTGCGCCGCTCCCCAACGGTGACCTCTGGTATGCCTACCGCAACCTCGCTGCCTTCGCTTTGATCCGCCTCCAGGCTGATGGGCATATTGCCGTTCGCCAGTGGGGTCCCGGCAGTGTGGCTCAGCCAGCCAGCGCTACATTCGACCTTGACCGGGACAACCGGCTCTGGCGCTCCGGAGAATTGGGAGTCTTTGTGGCGGAGCCCGCCCAGGCCGAGGCCGGCCTCTGGCTGCAGCTCGACCAATCCGACGGGTTGCCCGCCAACGATATGAACACCGGGAGCGTTTTCGCCGATTCCGACGGCTCCATGTGGTGGGGGGCGGACAATGACCTTGCCCACTACATTCCGCCTGCCGACCTGGTCTCGCCCCGCTTTGCGCCGCAGGTTTTCGTCTCGGCCTTCTCCTGGGATAATCAGCCTCCTAAGCTCGCCGAAGCGGTGGACGCCCTGCCACACGGGTCGAAGGTGGTAGTTCATATCGGGTCCCTCCAGTTCGAACGGCGCAACGCCCTCCGTATCCGCTACCGCCTCCTGCCCGGCCAACCCTCCTGGCGCGAAACGAAAGACCTGGATGTGGCGCTCGGGTCACTCTCCTCGGGCGCGCACACCCTCGAGGTAGAGGGCCGGGTCTTCACGGGCCCCTGGTCGCCAACCGCCCGCCGCTCCTTCACCATCCTGCGCCCGGTTTGGCAGACATGGCCGCTGCTGCTTGTCTATGCAGCTACGGGGATGCTGCTGGCAGGCTTCGGCCATCTGCTGTACCGGCGGCGCCAGGCCGAGGTGGCGGCTTTATTACCCGACCTGACAACCTGGTACGAACCGGCCCTGACGCCGGACATTCATGAACTCACCGGCACTCTGCTGGACGGCCGATTTGAGGTGGGCCCCGTGATCGAGCACGGCGGTTTCGCCACGGTGCTGGACGGCCACGACCGCGCCCAGAACAAGCGCTGCGCGATCAAGGTTTTTCGCCGCGACGCGAAGGGCGATGACAAGAGCAAGGCTCGCATTCAGCGAAACTTCAAGCAGGAAGTGGCCGCTCTGGAGCAGATCCATCACCCTCACGTGGTTTCGATTTATGGCCAGGGCGCTGCCCCTAGCGGTTTGCCATACCTGGTCATGGAATTCATCGATGGTGAGACGCTACGCCAGATCCTCCAGGAAGGACCGTTGTCCCGGCGGCGCACGGGCAGAATTCTGCGGCAGATTGCCGGCGCGCTCGACGCCATCCACGCGCACGGCATTTGTCACCGCGATCTGAAGCCCGAGAACATCATGATTCGCAATGCAGGCTCGGCCGGTGAGGCAGCCGTGCTAATCGATTTTTCGATTGCCATTATCCAGGATGCCTACGCCGCAATCGTGGGCCTGTCGCGAGGGGAAGGCAGCTTCCATTACATGCCGCTCGAACAGGCGGTGGGCCACGCATCGCCGGGCGGCGACATCCACAGCCTGGCCAAGGTGGTGATCGAGATGCTCACGGGGCAACGCCTGGCGGAACTCCTGCCCGGAGTCTGGATTGACCTCCCCGATCGCGTCCCGGCGCTCCTGCGAAGCCTTCCGGTCCATCTCTCGGAAGATTCCATCCTCCAACTCGCGACGGCGCTGGCGTTCGACCCGGCCCAAAGGCCGGATGTGGCCAGCCACTTCGCAGAGACTATCGTGCGCGACCTGGAGTCAGACGGTTGTCCGCAGGAGGGATGATCTCCCGCTCTCCCTGGAGCGCAGCATGCGCTTCAGCCAGCCCAGGCCTCTATCCCAACGGGAGCGCACCTGTTTCACAGTAAGCCCGGTTTCCTGGGCAATCTCGTCGAAAGTCAGCCCCATGAAGTAGTGCATTTCCACCATGCGGGCGGCGTCCGGTTCCTTCTCTTCGAGGCGTTTCAGGAGAATGTCGATTTCCACAATTCTGGCGGCGTCCTGGACCCACGGTTCGCGGCTCCCGCGAGCTTCATCGAGCGAAACCGGCGCTTCCCCGCCACCGCGGACCGAAGCCAGTCTCTTGCGGGCGAGATCCACGAGAATGTAGCGCATCGCGGTGCTCGCCAGGGCGTAGAAGTGGGCCCGGTCGTGGATTTGCCAACCGCCCTTCGAGAGGTTGCGCAGCCAGAGTTCGTGAATCAGTTCGGTCTTGCTAAGGGGCGCCGCGTAGCGCTCCCGCCTGAGCCTCTGCATGGCGATTTCGCGCAATTTGGGCATGATCTCCCGCACCAGGGCGTCAGAACCGGCCGTATCGCCTCGCATCAATAGCTGCAAGCGCTCGGTCAGCGACCCTGGAGAAACCTGACTGGCCATAATGCCCTTCTCGGTACTATGGCAGAAGCATGGCCGGGCGTCAATTCAGGATCAACGGAACCAGCAGTTCCGGTTGGAAATAGACCAGGAAAAAGCCGGATTGACTTTAACAAGGTGTCAGGGCATCGCGGGTGGATTTACACGCTTAATCAGAATGAGGAGGGTTGCTGATGTTAGTCCGCCCGCTGGTTCTGGAGGTACTATTCTTTAACTTCTTGTTACAGTCTGTGGCCGCGCCCGCTCCGCGGCCGGTTTCGGACTATCCTGCCGCTCACGCGGTGCGGAGTGAAATCCCTGCCGCGTTAGCCGTGGATCGCGATGGATATTCCTATCTGGCCGGGATATCGACCGCCGCAGTGGCGGGGCACGCGCCTGGCGCCCTATATGTGACGAAGATCGATCCCTCCGGGGAGAACCGCGTCTACACCGCCTATCTCGGCGGCGCAGGTGTTCAACGGGTGACCGGCGTGGCCGTCGACGCGGGGGGTAACGCATACATCACCGGGTACACCTCCTCGCCCGATTTCCCGGTGATTGGAGGGGTGCAGAAAGCTCCTGGGGGCCGTTTGGACGCCTTCGTCGCCAAGCTCGACCCCAAGGGCACAACCTGGCTTTATTCAACTTACCTGGGCGGAGCGGGTGACGACCTTGCCAGCGGCATCGCCGTGGACCAGCAGGGCAACGCCTACATTACAGGCCGAACGGCCTCCTCCAACTTCCCCCTGAAAAATGCAGCGCAAACGCAACCTTCCGGTGAATCGAGCGGTTTCGTCGCCGGGATCAGCGCCGATGGCGCCACCTTGCTCTATGCTACGTATCTTGGCAGCGGAGCGCGCTCCTCCGGAAACGGCATAGCCGTCGATACCACGGGGACCGTTTACATCGCGGGGAGTATGGCGGCGGAAGACGGCAGGAAGCACGCATTCTTGCTGAAAACCAGGACGGATGGATCGGAGCCGGAGTACCTGCGCATGGCCGGCGGAGGCCGCGAGCAGGAGGCTACCTCAATCGCGCTGGACCCGCAAGGGGCTGTGTATATCACCGGCTGGACCGAAGAAAATGGACGCGCCGTGTTCGCCGCCAAGTTCACACCCGATGGCGAGCGCATCTACTCCACGGCAATTGCAGGAACGGAGGGTGAAACAGCGCCCGCGATTGCCGCCGATTCACTGGGCAATGCCTATGTGGCCAGCGGGCGCGCCGGCCTGCTGGTGAAACTCTCCGCCTCGGGGGACCGGCAGTTGGCCTCGGAGACCCTGCCTGCCTCCGGCGCGCAGGGAGCCGGCCTGGCGGTAGACGGCGCCGGCCGCGCGATAGTCGCGGGCGCCGGCGCCGCGGGCCAAGCTTATGCGGCCCGAGTTTCGACTTGCAGTTTCCGGTTGCCGCAGTCCACGCAGACTATCGCCGCGGCGGGCGGCACGGCCAGCATCGCAGTGGAAACCGCGCCCGAATGCGGCTGGCAGGCCGCGGCCGACGCTCCGTGGGTCGAAGTCGGAGCTTCGAATGCCGGGAATAGCGCGTTGAGCTATCGCGTGTTGCCCAACAGCGGGCCGGCGCGAACGGCGAACATCACGGTAGGCGGCGAAACCGTGAGCGTAACGCAAGCGGCGGGATCTTCTTCGCCGTCCACCAGCCCGATTCGCGATAACCCGGGCTTCCGCGCCACACCTTTGAACGGCTGTGACGACTGCTCGTCCAGGCAAATTGTGGACCTTGGCTTCTCCATTGACCTCTACGGCCGCAGTTACACGCAGGCTTGGGTGAATGCCAACGGCAACATCACCTTCGACGCGCCCGATGGATCATACACGCCCGAACCCCTTGCCACGCTGAAGCACGCGATGATCGCGCCGTTGTGGGCGGATGTAGATACGCGCAACGGCGCGCCGGGCGCGATCGCCTACGGCCGCGACGTGGTGGAGGGCCATGCGGCCTTCGGCGTTACGTGGAGCAACGTTGGCGCCTATGGCAACCACCAGGACACCACGAATAGCTTCCAGCTTGTGCTGATCGACCGCAGCGACCTCGGTCCCGGGTGTTTCGATATCGAGATGAACTACGGCAGCCTGGGATGGGATGCGGGCGAGGCCAGCCCCCGGTCGAGTGCGCGCACGGGTTTCACCAACGGAACCGGACAACCGGGAACGTGGCTGGAACTGCCCGGATCGGGCGCCAGGGGAGCGTTCCTCGATGACGGCCCGAACAGTCTGGCGGGCCGCCACACGTTCAGCGTGAG
>JASHSS010000649.1 GCA_030038565.1 Bryobacteraceae bacterium | reverse complement strand
AATATTCCGCGCCCGCCCAGCGATTACCTGAAGACCTTCTACTACGACACCGTAAACTTCAACCTGGGCGCGTTGCGGCTGGCCCTGGATTTTGCAGGCGCGGACCACCTCCTGGCCGGCAGCGATTACCCGCACCAGATCGGCAGCCTGCCCAAAATGGTGGAAACGCTGAGCCGCCTGGATGTTTCCGGGGAAGCGAGGGCGGCCATCTCGGGAGGCAACGCGGCGCGGCTGCTGGGGATGTGAGGGACCTCAGGCGGTGCGACGCACGACCTCGGAAGCGATCATGCCGAGCGGCAGAACCTGCTGGACGGCCCCCAGCTTGATGGCTTCGGCGGGCATTCCAAAAACCACGCAACTGGCTTCGTCCTGGGCGATGTTGTAGGCCCCGCCCTGGCGCATCTCCAACATGCCGCGGGCGCCGTCATCCCCCATGCCCGTCATGATCACGCCGACCACGTTCTTCCCGCCGTAGCGCGCGGCGGACCGGAACAGGACATCCACCGAAGGCCGATGCCGGCAAACCAGCGGGCCATCGCGGACCTCCACGAAGTAGCGGGCTCCGCTGCGTTTCAGCAACACGTGCCGGTTACCCGGGGCGATCAGGGCCTGCCCGCGAATGACCGAATCGTTATCGGCCGCTTCTTTCACCGTAATGCGGCAGAGCTGCTCCAGGCGCCCGGCGAAGCGCGCGGTGAATTCCGCCGGCATGTGCTGCACAATGACGATGCCTGGAGCGTCCAGCGGCATGGCTTCGAGGAACTCCCGCAGGGCCTCCGTGCCGCCGGTCGAAGCGCCCACCACCACCACCTTATCGGTGGTCTGAATCATGGCCGAGGAACCGGGCTTCGGCAGGATCGCGTCGGCCGTGAGCTTGGGGGCCACGCTAGCCACGGCGGGCGCGCGCGATTTCGCCAGGCGCGCCTGGGCCGCCGACTTCACCACGTCGCAGATCCGCACGCGGGATTCCTCGAAGAACTCCTTGGTGCCGAGTTTGGGCTTGGTGACGATCTCGACCGCGCCCTTGGCCAGCGCCGCCAGAGCCACATCCGAACCCGCCGGAGTCAGGGTGGAACAGATCACCACGGGGATGGGATGCTGGCTCATGAGCCGCTCCAGAAAGGTCAGCCCGTCCATACGAGGCATTTCGACATCCAGAGTGATCACATCCGGCAATTGCTCCCGGATCCGCTCGGCGGCCACATAAGGGTCGCTGGCCACGGCGATGACCTGGATTTCGGGATCGCTTTCGAGAATCCCTTTGAGCGCCTGCCGGACGAAGGCCGAGTCATCGACGATCAGAACGCGGATTGGCCGATCGCGTCTCATGGCATTAGAGGCCCTTCCGGAGGATGGCGGCCTGTACCTGCTTCACCGGAACATCCAGTCCGGCTAAGGATTCGGAATGGCCCACGAAGAGATAGCCGCCCGCCGCCAGGTTCCGGCAAATCTTACGGACCACCGCCTGCTGGGTGGGCCGGTCGAAATAGATCATAACGTTGCGGAAGAACACAATGTCGAAGATGTCTTTGATCCGGTAATCCTGGTCCATGAAGTTCAAGTGATCGAAGGTGACCTTCCGCCGCAGGTCTGGAACGATGCGCACCAGTGTTTCGGAGCTGTTGCGGCTCCGCCAAAGGTATTTTCGGCGCAGCCCGGCCGGCACCGGAGCGATGTGGGATTCCGGATAGATGCCGCTCCGCGCCTGCTCCAGCACGCGCGTGGAAATGTCCGTGCCCAGGACGGCGAAATCGAAGCCCGGCCTGTGGAGCGCGTATTCGTTCAACACCATGGCCAGCGTGTAGGGTTCCTCACCGGAGGAGCAGCCGGCGCACCAGGCCTTCAAACGCCAGGCCGGCCTGCCGGCTGCGCGAGCCAGCAGCGGCAGAGCTACGCCGGTGAGGAACGCAAAATGGCCCGGCTCGCGGAAAAAGTCGGTTTTATTAGTGGTGATGGCATTGATGAACTGCTCCCGTTCCTGGTCATGCGCGGACGCGAAAAAGTACTCGCCATACTCTTCCAGGGAGTCCAATCCCAGCTCGCGAACCCGTCGGAGCAGCCGGCTCTGAACCATCGGCAACTTCGAATCAGGCATCTTGATGCCGAGCTCTTCGGTGATGTATTTCGCCAGCCGGGCGAAGCTGGCAGGCGAAAGATCGCGGGTCCCGGCGTAAAGAGTTTGCATACCAGAGCCGCGGCCGGTCAGGCCGGCAGAAGTTCTCCCGCCTGAGCCGTCGCCTCGCCGGCCAGCGCGGCCTCTTCCGACGAAAAGACCGCGTTGACATCCAGAATAATGATGAAGTCGTCGCCCCTCTTTCCCATGCCCTGGATGAAATCCGTCCGCCATCGCATGGCGATCCGGGGCGGCGGGTTGATGTTCGCGGGCTCGATCTCGATCACTTCGTGCACGCTGTCGGCAACGCCGCCGAGAACGGTGGCTTCGCCGTCGATTTCGAGTTCCATCACGATGATGCGCGTGTGCACCGTATCGGGAACCTCGGAGAGGCCGAACTTCAGGCGCAGATCCACCACCGGGGTGGCCTGCCCGCGGACGTTGACCACGCCGCGCATGTAGCGGGGCGCGGTGGGTACCCTGGTGATCTGCGATACTTCGAGCACTTCGCGGACCTGGGCGACCGCGATGGCAAACAGCTCGTTACCCAGTTTGAAAGTCATATATTGGCTGGTTTCGGTGATCATGGTGGACTCCTTGGTCACGCCTGATAGGGCGCGAAATCCTTGTCCCGGGCATCGCTGCCCGCGGCGTTGGGACCCAGTTCGATGGCGGGGCCGCCGGACTTGACGGCCCGCGCCATATTCGCTAACGACCCGGCCGAAGCATGGAGTTCCGGCCTCGGAATTAAGCTCTTGCGCTGTGGTTTGGCCGGCGCCGTGGTCCGTCGCGCCTGGCCCGCCGGCGCCTGATGGCCGTCTTCGACCTTGAAGAAGGCGATCGCTGACTGCAACACTTCCGCCTGGCTCGACAGCTCCTCGGCGGTCGATGCCATTTCCTCGGAGGCGGCGGCATTCTGCTGGATGACCTGGTCGAGCTGCTGGATGGCCTTGTTCACCTGCGCCGCGCCGGTGCTTTGTTCCCCGCTGGCCGCGGCGATTTCGCGCACCAGCTCGGCGGTCTTCTGGATATCGGGCACCAGCCGCGCCAACAGCTGCCCGGCGCCATCGGCGGTCTTGACCCCATCGGAGGTGAGACGGCTGATTTCGGCGGCCGCGGTCTGGCTGCGCTCGGCCAGCTTGCGGACTTCCGAAGCCACCACCGCGAATCCCTTACCATGCTCGCCGGCGCGGGCCGCTTCCACCGCGGCGTTCAAGGCCAGCAGATCGGTTTTGCGCGCAATCTCTTCGATGATGCCGATCTTTTCAGCGACTTCTTTCATGGCCTGGACGGTGCGGGCGACGACTTCGCCGCCGGCCCTGGTATCTTCGGCTGCCTTGGTAGCGATCTTATCGGTCTGCCGGGCATTGTCGGCATTCTGCTGGACGCTGGAAGTCATCTCCTCGACGGCCGAAGTGCTCTCCTCGGCAGCCGCTGCCTGCTCGGTCGCCCCCTGGGAAAGCTGCTGCGCGGTGGAACTCAGCCCCTCGCTGCCGGTGGCGACGTTGTCTGCTGCGGCGGCCACCTGCTTGACAATCTTCCGTAGATTCGTGCTCATGCCATTCATGGCCGTGAGCATACGCCCCAGCTCGTCGGTAGACTCGGCAATCGCCGTGTGAGTCAAGTCCCCTTGGCCCACGCGTTGCACCAGTTCGAGAGCCATGTCGAGGGGGCGGGTAATCCGGCGGACCACCAGCACGCTGATGCTTGCGGCCGCAATCAGCGCCAGGGTCAGGCCGATCAGGATTCCGCTGCGGCTGGCCGCCACGGCTGCCTCGATCTGGCCCGCCTCCTCGCCGGCGACGGTTTTATTGAAGTTGACGATGTTGGCAATCGCCTCCATGTACCTGGCATTGAGGGGGACCATGCGGCTCTCAAAGACGGCCAACGCTTCGGCCTTCTTCGCCCCCCTGCTCAGCGCCACGGCCTGGTCGCGGGCCTCATTGAGCGGAGTGCGGGCGTTTTTTAGATCCTCAAAAAGCGCGCGCCCTTTGTCCGTGGTGATCAGCTTTTCGAACTGCGGCAGGAGGGTCGAATTGCTTGCCGACCGGTTCCGGATCTCGTCTTCGATGCTGGCCATCTCCTTTGCGTCCTTGGCGAGAATATGCCGGAGGACCATCCCGACGTTGGCCTCCGCATTGTCCTGAACCTGGCTGATGAAGTAAATACTGGGCAGCCGGTGCCCCGCGATGTTCGACGAGTTGGTATGGATGACGCCGATCCGGGTGTAAGCGAATAAGCTCAGCGCGGCCGTGATCAGGATCACCGCGGTGAAACCGGCCGCGATTCGTTGCCCGACTCTAAGATTCTTAAGCACTGGTGCCTCCTGGTTTACGGGACTCGTTTCCCGGGTACCGCAATGGATTCGGTAATCATGGACTCCTTGGTCACGCCTGATAGGGTGCGAAATCCTTGTCCCGGGCATCGCTGCCCGCGGCGCTGGGACCTAGTTCGATGGCGGGGCCGCCGGAATTGACGGCCCGCGCCATATTCGCTAACGACCCGGCCGACGGATGGTGCTCCGGCCTCGGAGTTAGGCTCTTACGGAGTGGTTTGGCCGGCGCCGCGGTCCGCCGCGCCTGAGCCGCCGGCGCCCCATGGCCGTCTTCGACCTTGAAGAACGCGATCGCGGATTGCAGCACTTCCGCCTGGCTCGACAACTCCTCGGCGGTCGAAGCCATCTCCTCGGAGGCGGCGGCATTCTGCTGGATGACCTGGTCGAGCTGCTGGATGGCCTTGTTCACCTGCGCCGCACAGGTGCTCTGCTCTCCGCTGGCTGCGGCGATTTCGCGCACCAGCTCGGCGGTCTTCTGGATATCGGGGACCAGCCGCGCCAACAACTGCCCGGCGCCATCGGCGGTCTTGACCCCATCGGAGGTGAGACGGCTGATTTCGGCGGCCGCGGTCTGGCTGCGCTCGGCCAGCTTGCGGACTTCCGAAGCCACCACCGCGAATCCCTTACC
>JASHSS010000648.1 GCA_030038565.1 Bryobacteraceae bacterium | reverse complement strand
CCGCTCCAATCCCCGGTGTCGCGATTCTTGACGATCGCGCCATCCTGGTACAACTCTACTCCATCGCGCAGCCCCATATTAATCGGGTTGATGTTGCCGTCTTGCCCACCATTAAAACCCGGCACGGCCTCCATCACCACATTCGCGATACTTCGTCCGTCCGACGGCAATTGCTCGATGCGGGTGCGCTCCAGGTTCTCCGAGATGGTCGCATCCGTCGTCGTTACCAGCGGTGCAACCTCCCCGGATACCACGACCGCTGTGCTGACCGATCCCACCCGCAGCACCGGACTGATTTCCGCGGTCTGGCCCACCTGCAACAGGAATGTGCCCTCCCAAGCCTCCATCCCCGGGGCTTCTGCCTTGATTTGATACGAGCCAGTCACCACCGGCGGGAAGACGAAAAAGCCGACGTCATTGCTGCTGGTGGTAGAGCTAACGCCTGTGGCTGTATTCACGATGGAAACGTGCGCGCCACTGATCACCGCTGACGTTGCATCCCGCACTACTCCTTGCACGGTGCCGCTTCCGGTCTGTGCGGGCAATAGGAAAGTGGACAGAGCAAGCAAAAGCGCGCACCGGTTGATTCGGTACAAAAGCATAGTCTTCTCCTCTAAGCCCGGCGATCGCCCATCGCCGTATGGCGCCTCGCATCAGCCGCGAAGGGCCGCGACACTAACCCGTAAATCTGATATCGCAGTCAATCATAATCCTCATCACGGCGTCCGTCAACCGTTTTTGTTCCGCCCTCCGGCCGCCGGGGGCGAAGCGCGGGGAACGCGCCCCTGCCTTGTCAGGAACCGTGCGCCGCGACTTAAGAGAAAAGTCCGGAGGCTGTCCGGGCTTGACTCCCTGTTCGCGCCAGTTTTAGACCAGTGCTGCAATATCACGCCAGCCATCGCCGCAGAACCGCTTCAGTTTCGAGCCGCTGGATGCTGCAGCACCCACTCCGCCGCCAGCACATCGAAAATGTAGGATGCGGCGCCATGGATCACGTATTCTGTCTGGTTGTAGTAATACGGGAAGTTCTTCAGGTCCATGAATCCGGGGCGCATAAACGAGGCGCCGGGTGTGGGGCCGCCGGGAATGTAGGAGTAGTCGTCCCGGTTGAAGCCATAGGCGACCAACTGCGAGTTGGCCCCCACACCGGAGACGTAGCTGGTATTGGATGCCGGGTGGCATCCGAGCACGAAGTTCACCACGTTCAGCAGGGTGTCGGGGCCAAAAATCGCCGGTAAATTCTTGTGCATGAAATAATCGCGCATGGCGTCGCTTTGCAGGTCCCACGCGAAGCCCATAATGGAGTTTCCGCGGGTCTGCAAGGGCGAGTCCAGCTTCCAGTCCGATCGCAGGACGAAGGCGGGAAAGCGGACGCCGTAAGGGGTGGCAGCTTCCACAGCATCCGCGGCGGCCCTCCATTTCCTGGCGACTTCCACCACAAGGCTGTGGAACTCAGGATCGGGGATCCTGGGTAACAGTCGCGCGAGCATCCATCCCACGCTGCGCCCTACCTGCTCGGGCGCAGTCGCGCGGATCTGCGGCAGCAGGGCGTAAAGGCGCTTAAAATATTGCGGATCGTCTGTGGTCAGCCACAGTTCCGCGGTAGCGGCGATCTCGTCGCTCGGAAAGCTGCCGCCGCGACCCACGTAAGCGTTGGGAGCGTAGACAGGCGCGTGTGTTTGCTCGAATTGCCAGAGGGTGCGCGCCGCCGCCAGGTACTCGTCCGCCAACGCGGGTTTCTTTGGCCGCAGCACGCGGCTAGCCACCGCGAAGGTCTGCGCCACCCGGTATTGCAGACCGGTATTGCGGTTCGTAAACGCCCAGCGATCGTCCGGTTTGCCGGAGCGGTCACCGACCACCTGATCGGGTTTCAGGCTGGGATCGTAGATGTGGTTGTCGGTAATGTTCATCGGATCGCCGGTGACGTCGTACTGGGACCGCGAGCTCTCGATGATTCCGGCGAAGATGTGGCCGGAGGCGCGAAACGACCCCATCAGGCCTTCGGCGCCGTATTCGACTTGTTGGAGAAGGTCGTCTTCCCCATCCGGAACGTGCAGCAGCACCTCGCGAGTCGCCCGGCGGACGGTGGTCATATCGATTCCCGGATGGAACTCCTCCTGGGCAAGGGCCAGCGCCAAAACGGTGTTCGAGATGCTGCCCGCCGGCAGATCGAAATCCCCGGCATCATGCCACCCTCCCCAGTTCAATCCGGGAATGTGCTCGTAATCGGCAAATTGCGTTTCCCGCTCACCCTGCTGATAACTGTCGATGTGCGGGTGGTTGGCCGGAGCCTGCTCGGCGTCATCCAAATGGCACGCTCCGTGCCAGAAGCGATTACGCTCGCGGACCGATACATGGCACATTTGAACCGGCAGGAAGATCTCCAGCGTCAACTGCCAGGCATCGTCGTAGACGTGGGGGTCGATCCGGAATGGTCCCGCCTTCTGGCCGCGATACTCGACGACGTAATCACCGGTGCCCGTTACATCCGTGAAATCGAAGATGGCGTACCGGTAGTTCAGGAATGCTCCCCACGCCTTTGGCGCCCCGGACTGGACGAGCCGCTTCTCCCCGGTGAGAGTCAACCGGTACAGGTTGACATTTCCCAAAACGTCGTCGTGCGGGTCGAGTTCCAAAACGGCTAGTTTCCGTTGCGCCGGGTGGTATCCCAACTGCGAGATGCCAATGACCGGCTGCCGCCGCCATTGCGCATCGATCGAAGGGTGGATCTCCACGTTCATTCCGTTGCCGCTGGCTCCCGGCTCGATCGCGGCCGTCACCGAAAACCAGCCGGTCGGATGGTCGCCGCGCTCGTCGGCGAGTTCCAGCGTGCCGCCGCTCCTCTCGAAGGTCAGGCTGTGGGCCGGATCCTCCTGCGCCAGGCGCAGAATTCGGCTGGCCTTGAGAAGCGTTCGCCGGCCGCTATACTGGCGCGGAAACAGGCCCTCCATCGAATCGCCCTGGAAGGATTTCGTGAAGTACGCGGGAGGGTAAAGCAGCATGCGGAAGGATGCCTGTCGAACTTTGGCCGGATCGAGCGGCCGATCGAATTTCAAGCTGACGAACATCCTCTCGCCGTCGGTGCGGCAGATCAACTCGTAACCCAGGCTCAACCCGGGGATATCGCCAATGATCGTCGCCGTTTTCTTCTCGCGGTCCACCATCCTGCGCAGCACGCGGGCGGCCAGCCGCGCGGAAGAATCCTGGCTGGTGAGTTGCACGTTGTCTGAAGACATCAGCCACTCGCCGTTCTGCATCATCTGCAGCCCGCCGCGACTCCCGGGATCGGTGTTGTGAAATATCAGGAAGGCGAATCCGGGCGCTTCGAAATACTCCCTTTCGTTCAGCGTGATCGCACCCGGTTCCCCGGCCGGGCCGGCCGACATGCACGTAATGGCAAACGAGAGGATGCAGGCGGTTCTGGACAGTCTGGGCACATGCCTCCTTTCAAGGTCGAACTGGAATCACGGCAGAAGTGATTTCCGTCGATATGATATTGCAGTGATATTAATTCGACTCAGCCTGGTCGTCAACCCTTTGGCCCAAACGGTTTCGAAGCTCCCGATAAACGTTAATGCTCCGAGTATTCTGCGCATCAGCGTTTATTAACAGAATCCGTAACTCCCAATTTCTCTCTTGACATTTGCCGCACCCGACCGTAACATGGTGACCGAAATGATATGTCAGATCCAGAGTCGAGGCGCGATTGGACTCCTCGGCAGGGGTCAAGGCGGGAAGAATGAATCGAATACCGGAGATTATGATCGGGTTGCTTTTCGCCGGAGCCGCGGCAGCTCAGACATCGGAAGGGCCGCAGCCGCCCGTCGTGGATCCCGGTGGCCCTGGCATGGCCCCATCGGATGCGATCGTCCTGTTCGACGGCAAGGACAACTCCCATTGGCTGACCATGGAGGGCAAGCCGTCGAAGTGTACGGTCGGGGACGGCGTCATGACGTGCCGCACGGGCGCCGGCGATACGCAAAGCATCGAGAAATTCCGCGACGCCCAGATCCACGTAGAGTTCAATCTTCCCTATGAGCCCGCGATGCGGGGACAGGGGCGCGCCAACAGCGGCGTCATCCTCATGGGCCGCTATGAAATCCAGATACTCGACTCTTACCAGAACGCCACGTATGCCAACGGTTCCTGCGCGGCGCTGTATGGGCAGTCCGCGCCGCTGGTGAACGCCTGCCGGCGCCCGGGTGAGTGGCAGACGTACGACATCATTTTTCACGCCCCGCACTGTGCCGCCGACGGCACGGTCGAAACGCCCGGCAGTCTGACGATGCTGCACAACGGCGTGCTGGTTCAGGACCATGCATCGGTCAGGGGCCGGCGGTGCGTGGCCGGCGAAGGCCCCATCGTACTTCAGGACCACAGCCAGTACGTAGGCCGGAAAATCGGGACCGCAGCCGGGGTAACGGAGGGCGCTCCGGACACTATTATCAAATTCCGCAACATCTGGATGCGCCGGCTGAACCAATAGCGTCAGCTGTTTCAACAGGAGAGTGTTGCCATGGAGAACCGACGATCGTTCCTGACTAAGGCCGCAGTGGGTGTGGCGGCTGTTTCCAGGGCTCCGGCGGCTTCCGACCAGTTCACAGTCGGATTCATCGGCGCCGGCAGCCGCGCCAGGGCCGCTTTGATTCCGCAGTTCCAGTTCAACCCGGCCTTCCGCATAGCCGCCCTTTGCGATGTCTACAAGCCGAACCTCGACGAAGCCGCCAGCCGCGCCGGTGGCAAGGTGGATACGTATGGCGACTACCGGCGGGTGCTGGACCGCAAGGACATCGACGTGGTGGTCATCGCAACACCGGACCACTGGCACGTGCCTATGCTCATCGAGGCCTGTGAAGCTGGCAAGGACGTCTATCTCGAGAAGCCCGTCTCGAATGATATCGACATGTGCCTCAAGGGCATCGCCGCCGCGCGAAAGTACGACCGCGTGGTGCAGGTGGGCCTGATGCAGCGCAGCAGCCTGCCATTCCTGGAGGCGTACAAGGAGGCGCAGAGCGGCATTCTGGGGAAGGTCCGCCATGTGGTTGTGATCAACCCCGGCGGCAGTGCCCCGCGCCGGGATCCGAACGCTGCCGGGCAGGGCGCTGCCGCGCGAGGGCCGTCTACTGCACCTTCCGATCCGCCCCCCGGCCTCGATTGGGAGATGTTCCAGGGTCCGGCGCCGCGATGCCCATACAGCCAGAGCCGCCAGCGCAATTGGCGCAGCTATTGGGAGTACGGCTGCGGCGCCCTCTCGGACTGGGGCGTGCACCTGCTCGATGTCGCTCACTGGTACCTGGGGGTCACCGAGCCGTCGCGCACCGCGGCGGCGGTATATGGCTGGTTCAACCGGCCGGAGGACAATCGCTTCCCGGACACCGCCGAGGTGGCGTGGCAGTATCCCAATTTCGTGGCCGATTACAGCTCGCGGTCCGACGTCCTAGGAACGTACCTGTGGGGGGACGACGGAGTGCTGTTCGTCAACCGCAACGGCTACACCCTGCGCTCCGTGGCCCAACGGAACGCCGCGGGAAAGCCGCCCTTTGAAGAAAAGGAAGTGGCGTTGCATGATGAGCCGCGTAACTACGAGGCCTCCTTCGATTCCGATTCCGGCCGGCACATCATGAATTTCCTTGCCTGCATCAAGAGCCGCCAGCGTCCCGTTTGCGACATCGAGGTCGGAGCCTTCTCTACGATTCCCACCCTCATGGGCGGCCTTTCCATTCGAAACGGCGGCAAGACGGTCGCCTGGAAGGGGAACGGTGCCGCTATCGTAGGGTAAGCGCGCAGGTGAAATCTATGCGACGGCGAATTTTTCTACAATCGGTATCCGGGGCCGCGCTGGCTGCGCCGGCGATGGCAACTCAGCAGGGCGGCCGAAGCGCCGGCTCGCCTTCTCAGCCGGCGGGTTCGGGGAACATCAGACTCACGGAGAAAGAGTACTTCGAGGGGCCAGGCTTCGTTTTCCTGGTTTTTCATAATCACAATTCCGGGATGCAAGGCGGGCTCCAGCTCATACAAAAAGGCGAACGATTGCTCGACAGCGGAAGCCTCTTGCTAACGCCCAAGGGCGGCGCTGCCCGCCGTGGCTCATCCGGTAGCGTTCTTCGCCGGGTTGTGGACCGGGAGCGATCCACCGCGACGGTCTTCGGCGAAGCGCGAGGGTTGAATCTGGGCTACCAGCTCGTATGCCGAACCGATGGCCGGCGGATGTTCGTTACGCTGAAGTTCGATCACGCGCTGGACTGGAGCAAGATCCAGGAAGCCGGCTTCCACATGTACCTTTACCCGCCGGCGTACTTCGAGAAGTCCTTTCAAGGCGAGTCCGTAACCGGCGTTTTCCCCCGCCGGTACACCGGCGAACCGGTTCTCGCGCGCTCGCGTAATATCTTGCGCATTGCCGAAGAAGATCCCTTGGCCGGCGTGTGCTTCGAGAGGTCCGGCGGAGAATTGCGGCTCGAAGACGGACGCCGGGAACGCACAGCCTGGTTTTCGGTGGTGGCGCCCATCGAGCCTGATTCGACTGCGACCGAAGTCGAGGTCGCCATCACGCCTTCTATTGATCCGCGATGGCGGCGGACGCCAGTCATCGGGATATCGCAAGTGGGTTACCATCCCCGGCAGCCGAAGCGGGCGGTGGTCGAATTGGACCCCCGCGAGGATTTTAACGAAAAGATGAGCCTCTTCAAGATGTCGCTCCATGGCAACAAGGAGCTCATCAAGGCTGCGACCCCGAAACCCTGGGGAAGATTCTTCTATTATAAGTATGGTGTTTTCGACTTCAGTGAAGTAGTGGATCCAGGCGTCTACACGCTGGACTTTCGGGGTCAGACAGCAGGCCCCGTTCGGATCGACCGGCAGGTTTACGAGCAGGTCTGGCGACCGACCCTGGAGGTATTTTTGCCGGTTCAGATGTGTCACGTGGCGGTGCACGAGCACAATCGCACCTGGCACGGCGCCTGTCATTTGGACGATGCGGTGCAGGCGCCCGAAAACACCATCGGCCTCGACGGCTACCAGCAAGGCAAGCACGAGACCCCATTTGCCGACTACGAACACATCCCGGGTCTGAACCGGGGCGGATGGCATGACGCCGGAGACCATGACCTGCCCGCCGGCAGCATGGCCGCCACTACCTTGGCCTTGGCATTGGCCCAGGAAGAGTTTCACCCCGGTTTGGACCTGACAACGGTTCGCCTGGCCGACCGCCAGGTGCTGCTACACGTTCCGGATGGCGAGGAGGATCTTCTCCAGCAGATTGAGTGCGGAGTCGAAGGTCTGCTGGCTTCCTACCGCGCGGTGGGGCACATTTTCGCCGGGATCATCGAAAGCACGAGCGATCAATACGACCACACCGGCGATCCGGTGAACATCACGGACAACCTCGTATATGACAGTAGCTTGAAACCAGGCGAGGTGGCCGTTGGACGTTCCAGCAAGCGCGATGACCGGTGGGCATACACCAACCGGAACACCGGACTCCAGTACGAAGCGGCTCAAACCTTCGCCGCGGCGAGCCGTGTGCTGCGCGAGAAGAAACCCGCTCTCAGTCAAGAGTGTCTGGCCGCGGCGGCCAAACTGTGGGAATACGAGCAGGCGAACGAGCCGGTCTATGCCCCTGGCTCCTATGCGCCGGGCCGCGGCGGGAGTTTCCCGGCCTATGAGATCGCAGCCACGGCGGAGTTATGGCTCACCACGGATGATGCGCGTTACCAGCAACGTCTCGGTGCTCTTTTTCCCCAAGTCGCCTCCGCATCGCCCGAGCAGTTTGGGGGCGGACCGGGCTGGATACTGGCGCGGTTGCTGCCCAAGGCTTCCGATGCGGAATTCCGCAATCTGGTTCGGGAACAGGCGACGAAGTGGAAGGCCGCCACGGAGGCCATGGAGGCCACCAATCCGTACGGGATTCGCTTCCCCTCCAGGCTCTTGAGGCCCGATTGGAAATTGGACTCGCCCGCGCAAGCGAGAGGCGACACTGGAAAAATCTCTGCATGGGATTTACAGACCGGCGGCATGCACCATTACTTCTTTCACAAACATCTCCCGGACATCTTTGATGCGAACAGCTTGTTCTCGGCGGTGAACTTCGTGCTTGGCTGCCATCCGGCCAGCAACACAAGTTGCGTGTCCGGGGTGGGGACGAACTCACAGTTAATAGCCTATGGCATCAATCGGGACGATTGGACGTACATACCGGGCGGAGTGATCTCAGGCGTTTCTTTGGTGAAACCGGATTTTATCGAACTCAAGAACTTTCCATATCACTGGTATCAGTCAGAGTATGTGATCCACGGAGCCGCCAGTTACATCTTCGTTGTGCTTGCGGCACAGTGGCTACTGGAGCATCAGGGACCGGCGGCGCGCGCCTGAAATCCGACGCGGCGCCTCAGCCCACCCCTCGCGCCCTGAGCCCTCGATGATTCGTTGAGGGCCAACAGACAGAGCGAATGCCGCTTCGAAAGTACACTGCTGTACTTTTCGTCTTCCGAAATCCCAACAATTCAGGTATACTTAATGGATTGATATGACAGTTTTCAATAAAACCCGCGGCGCCGTTCTTCGCCTCGTTTGAGGTTTTGGCCGTGGGACTGTTTGGAGCACAAATGGTTTCGGAACGGTTGATTGTGGGGCGCCGATCCCCGAAGATCGAGAGTTTGTCGGAACGAGCGTACCAGTCGATCCGCGACAACATCCTGCGCGGCAGGTATCCCCTTGGGGCCGCGCTGTCGAGGAGACAACTGGCGGAGGAACTCCGTATGAGTTTCCTGCCTGTATCGGAGGCGGTCCAGCGCCTTGAGATAGATGGCCTTTTGGAGAGCAAGCCGCGCGTGGGCACCCGGGTTCGGATCCCGACGCGGCAGGATATTCTGGAGCGGTACGCGCTACGGGAAGCTCTGGAAACACAGGCTGCGCGGTTGTGCGCGGAACACGCGGATGAGGACGGCCGTCAGGGACTTCTGAAAATGGGGTTTCACCTGGACCAGTTGTATGGCTCCGGCGGTGACGAAGAATTCCTCTTTTCCGTGCACACTTATCACTTGCGTTTCCACCTGCGTATCGCCGAACTCGGCGCCAATTCGCTTTTGCGAGGAGCGATCGAACGCGAACAGGTTTTGGTTTTCAACTGGCTCTTCGATACCGCCGCGCGGCAGCGCAGCCTTCCGCCGCGGTTTCACAGCGAACTTGCGGCGGCGGTGACCGGATCGGTGGAGGACGCGGACCGCACCATGCGCACGCATATCCGGCATGGCATGGATCGGGTTATGGAGGCGATGGACATGTCGACCGCCGAAAACGGGTGGAGGTCGCCCCGGAAAACCCGGGGTAGTGCGGCCAAGACAGAAAAGCGTCCATAACCCTCCCTCCAATCCACCCGCCCAGGCCCAGCGCCAAGAAGCCGGTGCTCTGCTGCCATATCAGGCCCTTTCACCATAAGCGCCCTAGCGAAGGCGGCTCAATAGTCTCTTGACACCGCACCGGAATCCGAATTAAGATTGCTGCAATATCAGATCGTTCGGTCTCCAATCGAGGAGGCCAACGCCCAAGTGAGAAGAACATGGACCGTCGATCGTTCTTAACTGGCAGCTTGGCCGCGGCGACTGCTACCTCCAGGCTGGCTTGGCCCGGTTCCGGCGCTCGGGCCACCGAATACTTCGTCTCCCCCACCGGCCGTGACGAAAATCCTGGAACTAAAACCAAGCCGTTTGCCACCATCCAGCGTGCGCGAGACGAAGTGCGCAAGCTCATTGCGAAAGGGCTAAAGACAGACGTCAATGTCTGGATTCGCGGCGGCGTTTATACACTTCCGGACACCGTCGTCTTCGGGCCCGAAGATTCCGGCTCCGACCGGTGCTCCATAACCTACCAGGCCGTTCCTGGTGAGGATCCCATCTTCAGCTCGGGCGTCGAAATTGTTGGCTGGAGGAAGCCGGAGACTATGCTGCGCGATCTTCCCGTGCCGGCCGAAGGCAACGTGTGGATGGCCGATGTCCCGGAATCGTTGGGTAGCTTCCGCACGTTGTACGACCAGAAGGGGCATTTGGAACGGGCGCGTGGGAACGGCTTCGTTCCTGGCGACGCCCCTGGGAGCGCGGATAGAAACGATCGCATGGGCCGGCTGCACAATCTCTATTTTCCACCCGGCGCACTGCGCAACTGGAGCAACCTGAACGACGTCGAGATCGTCATCCGGTATTCCTCGACCATGAACATCCTGGGCCTGGAGACCGTGGACGAAACTGCGGGAGTGGCCCGCACCAGGCTTCCCGGAACCTATGCCCTGCGCAAGCTCGACAGACAGCAGCGGAACCCATCGGCCTGGGTGGAAAATGTCCTGGAAGTTCTAGACCACCCCGGCGCATGGGTGCTCAATACCCAAACCAGGAAGCTCTATCTGTGGCCGCGGACCGGGGAGCCGGAGGGTATTCTCGCGCCGCGGCTGTCCGAACTGATCCGGGTCGAAGGGCGGAACGATGCCGGTGGGCCCGGCGACGTCCCCGTGAGGAACCTCGTCTTCCGAGGGCTGACCTTCGCGCATGCCGATCGCGATCTTTGGTCGGCCGATGACATTGGCATCCAGCACGACTGGGAAATGTTCGATAAGCCCGACGCCTTGTTGCGCTTGCGGGGCGCTGAGACCTGCAAGGTCGAAGGTTGCACGTTTCGCGATAGCGGCGGCAATGCCATACGGCTGGATCTCTACGCGCGCGGGAACCGCCTCGAGGGCAACGAAATCCGAGGCATGGGCCAGGGTGGCGTGACGCTGATCGGATATGGCCCCGGCGTTAAGAACGTCAACCGGCGAAACGAAATCCTCAACAACCATATTCACCATTGCGGTTTGATCTACTGGCACTCGGTCGGAATGATGATGTGGCAGAGCGGGGAGAACCACGTAGCCCACAACTACATTCATGACATGCCGCGTCATGCTATTTCCCTCAGCGGCGTGCGTGTCCCTTATTTTGAGCAACCCTGCGATAACAGGGAAATCTGCAAGAGTTTGCGCTGGCCCGAAATTGGCAAAAGAAAGTCCTGGGATGAGATTATGCCGCTTCTGCACACGAAGAACAATCTCGTCGAACTGAACGAGATCGACCATGTGTTGCAGCGACTGGGTGATGGCGCGGGGATCAACGTCACCGGCGCGGGCGAAGGCAACCTGATTCGCCGGAATTATCTACACGATATCTACGCTAATGAGTGGGTAAGCGGCTGTTTGCGAACGGACGACTGGCAGCGCGGCACGACGTGGGAAGAGAACGTCATCTATCGCTCCAACGCCGGAGCATGGGAGCACAAGGGCGGCAACAACGTGATCAACAATTATGCCATCGACGTCCTTCCCAGAGGCTACTTCCGAATCTTCCGGAACGGTCCGGGCGAGAGGATCGACGGAACCGTGATCGAGCGGAACATCTTTTACAGCCCGAACGGGGCCGCGGTATTTTACACGTTCGCGGTCGGTCCCGAGCAGGTGGCCAAATCGAGAATCGAAGGCAACTTGTATTACTGCGGGAAGGTGGACGAGGGTTCGAGGCCGAAGTTTCTCGAGGTTCTCCGGCAACAGGGAGTCGCTAAGTCGGACGTGTATGCCGATCCCATGTTTGTGGCGCTGAAACATAGAGACTTCCGGCTGAAACCGGAGTCACCGGCTTTCAAAATGGGAATCAAGCAAATCGACCTGAACGGTGTCGGGCTTACAGAAATGTTTAAAAAAACCTGATGGAATGATGGGGTAACCAAGATGATTTGCCGCCGATCTTTTCTAACCATCCTCGCCGGAGCCCCAGTGATCCTCTGGGGGGCCCAGCCGGAGAGCGCAACGCTTGCCAATCGCCCCAAAGTCCCGGGAACCATACTCCTGAATGCGCGGTCGCGCGCTGAACAGCCCCCAGGCAGCGGCAGCATCCGGGTCACGGAAGAACCTCTGCGCTGGGACGTGGCCAAAACAGCCGTTATCATTATCGATATGTGGGACACTCACACCTGTCATTCCGCGGCGCAGCGGGTGGCGGCCATGGCTCCGCGAACAAATCAGGTTGTAAGCGCCGCTAGAAGCCTGGGCGTGATGATCATTCACGCTCCCAGCGACACTATGAAGTATTACGCGGGAAGGCCCGAGCGCCTGAGGATGCAGCAAGCGCCTCTGGCTCCGTCACCGTTTCCGATTCACGCCACCGAGCCGGATCGCGACGAGGCGCGCAAGCTTCCGGCTGCTGGCTGCGATGACGCAGTTCCCGAGAAATTCACGGGCCCAGCGCCGGCCACTACCAGAGGATTCTATCCCTGGGAACGGGAACATCCGGCCATCGAGATCGCCAGTTATGACGGCATCAGCGACAGCGGGCAGGAGATCTACAATTTCCTAACGCAGGAAGGCATTACCAATGTCGCCCTTATGGGTGTCCACACGAATATCTGCATCTTGAACCGCGCCTTCGGAGTTCGTGAAATGAAGAAGCTCGGGTTCAATGTGGTTGTCGTGCGGGACTTGACGGATGCCGCGTACGATCCGCGGCAGCGGCCCTTCGTCAGCCATGCGCGCGGTACCGAGTTGGTCGTCGAGCACATTGAGGCGGACTGGTGTCCATCGATCCTGAGCGATGACCTGATGAAGGTGGTCCCAGGATCGGATGGACCATTTCCACGCTGAGACGGTTTTTATCGCGGGCTGTAAATCTTGAGGGTCGCTGTTGACGCACCGGTAAAGGCTACAGCGGGGCGCCCGGTTCCGTAGAGATCCGCTATCCTGCCGTCCGCGGCGGCAATCCCGCCGGCGTCGAGGACGTGTCGCGTCCTGCGCTCGCCAACTTCACTCTCGGACTTGAAGACGTGAAGTTGAAATTCCTGGCCGCGGAATCCGGCGACTGTTTCATCGCGCCCGTCTCCGTCGAGGTCGCCAACAGCCAGGACGTGACCGTTGACCATTCCATCCTCGATCACATGGCCCTTCCATTGAGGGCTGTAGTGAACCGGCGTTTACCGAGGCGGAAAGCCGGCGCCCGGCTGCGCCATGGATCGCCCGCCGCCGTCCGCCTCCAACACCAGCACCCAATCGGGGTCGCCCGCGCTGTTCTTGCCCGGCGAGATAAACTGGCGCGTGCCGTGATTGGAAAGAGGCGAGCCGGCTATCGTCCGAAAAGAATTGGCGGTCGGGTCGAACCAGCGAGCCGTGACTCGGGTCCGAAGCTTGCTCATTGCCACAGTGATCGTCCCGCCCTGCGGCAGGTAGGCCATCCCGAGCGTGCCATCCGGCGTCAGGGCAGCCGTCACATAATCGTTATCGGCGAATCGGGCTGTGGTCGCCGTGGCAGGAGGGCCGGTAGAGATGAAATGACCGTAGCCGGCGGTGACGAACGCGTGCCTCTGGTCCGGCGCCAGCTTAAACCACTTCCGCGCCTGAAACAACTTCGCCATATAGCCAAGCTGCACGATTCCCGGCGATTCAAGGTAGTCCTTCCAGCCCGGCAGGAATCGCCACATATATTTGTTCCCGTAAAGCTGGCCGGCCGCGCCGGAGAGCATCGTCCAGTATTCCTGCATGCGGAGAACGTGGGGCGTGCCGCCATCTTCATCACCGTTCCGCTCGTATTCAAAGTTAGCTTCGCCCATGAACACCGGGACCCTGGCCGATTGGTTGTAGCCATGGAGCACTTCGGCGTAGGTGGCGTAGTAAGTGTAGGCCAGGTTCAACCCGATGATCGGCGCCCAGTTCGGATCGTCCAGGGAAGTGCTCGCCTGGTAATTCAATTCCACCGTGTGAAGATGGGCCGCGTCTTCTTCCTTGATACCGTTAGCGACCGCGGTGATCACTGCGTCATTGGACGGCACGTTCCATTTCTGAAAATCGTTGCCGTGGAGCCAGATGATGTTGGGAAAATCCTTGTAGCGCTTCCCCAGATATCGCCCGTAGGCCCGGCACCGGGCTGGGCCATTGGCCACTGCCGTCGGCAGCCACCCCGCGGTTTCGAGCGGATCGCTCATCATCACGATGCCGTCCTTCGCGGCCATTTCAATGACCTCGGCTATATGGTCGAAGTAAGCTTGGTTCGGCGCGGTCAGGTCGTAATAAGTGGTTCCCGCGATGGTCGCCGTGAATGGCTTGGCGCCGTCCACCAAACTGCCGTCCGGGCGCCCCTCCACCGGTCTGATGCAGAGCATGTTTACCCACAGGCAGTTGATCCCGCGCTTCGCCCGGTCCGCCAGATAGACGGCGGCATCAGCCGATGTGAGGTTCGAAAACACGCTATGAGGAGAATCCCCCACCATCAGGAATGGGATATCGTTCTGGTCCACCAGAATGCGCGGATTCGCGTTGCCGACCCTGAGCGGGTAGGTGTAATTCGCCGCATCCAGCGCCCCGCAAAGAATCAGGCCGACGGCCAGGATGTGCCAGCGGTGTTCGGTATTCATCTGATATTGCACTGAGAATAACGCCGCGAACGGGTCCTGTCAACGAGCCCTTGGCCCCGGCGCCCGAGTGCTGATTCCCCGACATTTTCTCTCGAATTTCCCGCGCCGGAGGCACGCCGCCTGACGGCCGTTGACAGGGCGCGCGATTCGGATTACCATAACTGCAATTTCAGAAATATGTGGGCCGTGCGTCGCCTTTTCAACCGCTAGCGAATGGCGATATAGCAGTAGAAAGGAGGCTGGTCAGCCGAGAGAAAAAGAGGGACAGAAAACGATTCATCGTAAGCTCGAGTGGGGCCCTGAGGCCCATGGTTTATGCCGAAAGCATCGTCCGTCCTTCGGACCGGGCGCAGGATGCAGCCCCGGCTCATGGCCAAGCGAGCTTTACCGCCTCGGTTTCAGGATTACCTTACCGCCGAGCAAGTCGAGAACAGCACGCGCAACCGCATGCCCTCCATCGAGAAGGACGGCCCGAGGAAGTAGCGTCGGCGCTCGTCGCCCTGGTCGAGAACGACTTTATAACGGGCGCGGAGATCCCGGTCGACGGTGGCATGGCGATGCGGATGTCATAGAGGGATGAACATGTCAAACGTGATTATCAATCGTCGGTCATTCCTGGCTGGCAGCCTGGCCGCCGGTGTAGCCCTGCGGTCATCGCACGCCGCCGAGCGTGTCAATCATCACCTTCCGGCACGCGATACGCACTACCGGCATACGCAAGGTTACGTCGAAGAAATTCCCGTTCCGGAGTACCGATGGGCGTCCGATGCGGCCTATGAGCGGTTTCGCGACATCAAGTATGGAGTGCGGCTTCACTGGGGTCTCTATTCCATCCTTGGAGGACCGAACGAATCATGGCCATTCCTGACCATGGATTTGCCCGACCGCCAGCGCTACCAGGCGATGTATAAGACCTGGAATCCCAAGGGCTTCAATGCCGGCGAGTGGATGGACCTCTTCGCCGCCTGCGGCATGAAGATGTTCGCCCTCACTTCCAAGCATCACGAGGGATTCTCCATGTTTGACACACGCACTCGCGTCCGCCGGCGCGCAAACTGGACCGCTCCCGGCGGACCAGCGATGGAGGATTGTGACCTGGCTTACAGCATCATGGAGACGCCATTCCGCCGCGACGTGGTCAAGGAGCTTTGCGACGCGGCTCACCAACGAGACATCAAGATCGACCTCTATTTTTCTCATCCCGATTGGTACGACGCCGATTTCCGCCCTTATGCCTACCATCCTCTGCAGGTTCCCTCGGCCGATACTCTGACGGGAGTTCGTCAGGAGGCGCGCCAGCGGATGGGCGACAGAGCAGTCATGGTTCCGGATGCCACGCCGGAAGAGGTTAAGCGCATGATGGCCCGGCATCGCGCCCAACTGGAGGAGTTGTTGACGCGCTACGGAACCATCGATATGCTCTGCCTGGATATGTGGCTGGGCCCGGGGGTCTGGCCCCAACTTCGGGACACGATTCTCCATCTGCGAAAGCTTCAGCCGGACGTAATGCTGCGGGCCCGCGGGATCGGCAATTATGGAGATTACTACACTCCTGAAGGATTCGTGCCGGGCGATAAGGGCAACACGGACACGCCGTGGTTCGTCATCTATCCCCTCGGATCATCTTTTTCGTATGAGCGAATTCCCGAGAAGCACAAAGGAGCCGCCTGGGTGGTGCGGAACTTGATCGACTGCGTAGCCAAGGGCGGCAATTTCATGGTTGCGGTCGGCCCCGACGGCGATGGCCGCTTCCATCCGACTGCGATCAGTCAACTCAAGGAAGCCGGAGAATGGCTGAAGGTAAACGGCGTAGGGATTTATGCTACCCGTCCGCGGGAGGCGGACCTGTGGTCCGAAGGCGCCGATATCCGTTTCAGCCGAACGAAGGACAATAGAACCGTCTACGCATTTGCGCTGAAGTGGCCGGGCGAAAAACTAGCGCTCCGTTCGATCCGCCCCCTGGACGGCTCTGTGATTCGGATGCTAGGAACGAACGTGCCGCTCCGGTGGACGCGGCAGGACACGGGCGTCGAAATTGAGATCCCGGCCGCTCTGCAGGATGAATCGCGGCGTCCGTGCCGGTTTGCCTGGGGCTTCCAAATCCCGGTAGACGCTGCATGAGCGCGCCGGCGCAGACCGGGCGCGGCGCCGCGGGTCTGGGAGCCCGGTGGGCGATGGTCGGCTTGGTCTTTCTGGCGACCCTCATAAACTATCTCGACCGCCAGACGCTTTCCGTCGCAGCCCCAGTGATCATCGACCAGTTCCACCTGACTAACTTTCAGTATTCGGCGATCATCTTTGCCTTCATGCTGGCGTACACGGTGATGAACGGCGTGTCGGGTCCCATGGTCGACCGCCTCGGCTCAAAGCTCGGCTACGCGGTCTGCATCGCGTGGTGGAGCATCGCCGCCATGCTGCACGCGCTGGCCCGCGGCGCGCTCAGCTTCGGCGTATTCCGTTTTCTGCTGGGCATGGGCGAAGCCGGCAACTGGCCGGCCGGTGTGCGCGTGGTGACGGAGTGGTTCCCACCCAAAGAGCGCGCGCTGGCTTCCGGCATCTTTAACAGCGGCTCGGCGGTGGGCGCAGTGGTCGCGCCGCCGCTGATCGCCTGGATCATTTTGAAATCCGGCTGGCAAAGCGCGTTCCTGGCGGTAGGGGGAGTCGGCTTGCTGTGGCTGCTCATCTGGGTATTCGTCTACCGCACACCGCCCAATGCGCCGGCTGGCGCCTCCACGCGTCTCATCCCGTTCTCCCGCCTCGTGCGCTCGCGCTGGGTCTGCCAGTTTACAGTCTCGAAAATCTTCAGCGACCCCGTCTGGTACTTCTACATCTTTTGGTTTCCGCAGTACCTGAAGAGCGCGCGCGGTTTCGACATCGCCGGGCTGGGTAAGTTCGCCTGGATCCCGTTTCTTACGGCCGGCATCGGTAACTTACTCGGTGGCGCATTTGCCGCCTTGTTGCTGAGTCGTGGCCTCGGCGTCGCGGCCGCGCGCAAGAGATCCGTGCTGCTGTTCGCCGTGCTTATGACTTCCGCCATTCCGGCAGTGCTGGCATCCAACGTATTTGTCTCCATCGGACTGATCTCCACCGCAACCCTTGGATATTCGGGAGCGCTCGCCAACATGCTGGCCATGCCCGCGGACTACTTTCCCGCCGCCACCGTCGGCTCTATCTGGGGCATCGCGAGCATGGGCGCGGGCCTCGGCGGCATGATCTTCAGCCTCTTGACCGGCTGGGTGGTGGACCATTACTCTTACGTCCCCGTGTTTGTGGGTTTCGGAATTCTGCCGTTGATCGCCGCCGTCATCGTTTGGCGTCTGCCGGAACGGCTAACTTATCATGAAGGCCTTATCGCTCAATGAGTATAAGAAACTCGAGTTAACAGACCTGCCCGAACCGGATATCGGCCCGGAAGACGTCTTGGTGCGAGTGAAAGTCTGCGGCATCTGCGGCAGCGATATCCAGGGATACGACGGCAGCGCCGGCCGCCGCATTCCGTCAGTGGTGATGGGCCACGAGGCTTCCGGCGTCGTCGCCGCTACGGGCGCGCAGGTCAACCGATTCCACGCCGGCGACCGTGTCACGCCGCCCATAGCCTGCGCAAGGGCGGCGCGGGCCCTCGTCGGCAATATTGCGCCGGCGGTGGAGTTCCCCCCGGCAATGGATCGTCTCTCGCCGGATTCGCGTCTTCGGCTCCTGCGCTTCGGCGGGCGAATATCCCGCCTGCATCGAACTGCTGGCGCGCGGCGCTCTCCGCGTGGATCCGCTGATCAGCACGAACGCGCCGCTGGAAGAAGGGCGGCTTGGTTGGACCGCTTATACAGTGGCGCGCCGAACCAGATGAAAGTGATCCTCCAGCCGTGGGGCAGATAATCTCATGTCAGATGACTTATTCGACTTATCCGGAAAAACCGCGATCGTCACCGGCGCCAGCCGGGGACTCGGGCAGTACTTCGGACGCGCCTTGGCCCGCGCCGGCGCCGACTTGGTGATCACTGCGCGCAAACTCGAGACCCTCGAACCGTTCCGTACCGAAATCGAGGGCATGGGCCGCCGCGCTGTGCCGGTCGAGCTCGACGTCCGCGATTACGACAGCATCCGACGGATGGCCGATGCCGCCGAAAAAGCGTGCGGCGCCATCCACATACTGGTCAACAACGCCGGTTGCAACATCCGCAAGCCTGCGCTCGATGTTGCCTGGGATGACTGGAACACGGTTCTCGAAACCAATCTGCGCGGCACGTTCTTCGTGGCCCAGGCTATCGCGAAAGCGATGATTCCCCGCCGCTACGGCCGGATCGTCAACATAGGTTCGGTAACGAGCGTATTCGGCTATGCGGGCCTCGCGCCCTATTGCGCCAGCCGGGGCGGCGTCAAGCAACTGACGATGAGCCTGGCCGACGATTGGGGGCCATTTGGAATCACAGTGAACTGTCTGGCGCCCGGGTGGTTTAAGACGAAGCAGAACGAGGCGTTGTACGTCAACCAGGAGTGGGTTAGTTATCTCTGCGATCGAATTCCGCTGAAACGCCCCGGAAAGCCCGACGATCTCGACGGCGCAATCGTTTTCCTGGCGTCGGATGCGTCGCAATACATTACCGGACAGACGCTGCTCGTGGATGGCGGCATCTCCACCGGCGCGACCAAAGCGACCGTTTCAACACAAGCAGGCTACTGACTTTTGAGCCGGATGTTACGGCTTTGCCGTGACGGACAGACATCAGCCGTCCTGGGCAGCGCGCTCCGCGTCTATGATGTAATAGCCGATCATGTGACGCACGATCCGCTGCGCGTCCTCGATCCGGCCCATCTGGGGAACATCAACCTGGACATTCAGTTGCGCCAACCGGACGAGTTTGCCCCCGTCCCTCCCGGTAAGCGCGATCGTGCGCACGCCGGCGGAATTGGCGTATTCGGTGGCGCGCAGCACGTTCGCCGAATTGCCTGACCCCCGAATCGCCATCAACAAATCGCCTGGTTCGGCGAAGTTTCCGCAACTGCTCCACGAAGATCGAGTCGTAAGACAATCGTTGGAATATGCGGTAATGGTGGGCCTAGTTCTCCCCCACTTCCACGCGCCGTCGGCTCTGAACCAGATCGCCGTGCTCCGTCTGCGCAACTGCCTTGAGCAGAAACTTGCCCGTCACCCGCGGAACCGCTAACTCCACCGGATATGTTTCCTGGCCCAACGCCGCTACAGAAAACGGCGCCGAATTGCGCGCCACTACCTTCCCGTCCGCGCCCTCCAGCACCAGCGAGAGCGCGCCCGAGGCCGGCCGCGGCTCGTCGTTTACCATCATCACCGTGAACTGCCGGTTTTCACCTGCCTTCAGCGACGGATGCCAGAAACTCAGGTACACTCCGAGCGGCGCGAACGCGTTGCTCACGTAATCGCGGAAGTCAGGGTCGAGATCCAGTTTCACCACGTCGCGGAAGTGGTCCGACGTGCGGCCGGGTGGGTCGCAGTTCGACAGATACACGAAGTGCAGCACGCCGGCATACCAGCGGTACGCCCGCCAGTATTCCGTGATTCCCGCCAGCAGGTAAGCGTTCAACTTGAGTCGATCCTCCGCCGTGGCCTCCGGCCCGAGCAGCCGGGAATACACGTTCTTGGTGACTGTGGTCGGGCTGCCGTCGCGGTTTACCCAGATCCAGCCGTACTCATTCAGAATCTCGGCGTGCGCCGAGCGCGCCAGAGGCGCCTTCCCGAACGGTTTTTCAAGCGTGGTCATCTGGAACTGGTCATCTTCGAATTCATAAGGATGGTCTTCGACCGGATCGTCCGGCCCCACCGGCGGATTGTAGCTGTTTTCCCACGGCCGGTTCGAAAGGTCCAGGCCGCGGACGGCGGGAATGATCTGCTGCCCGAACATCGGGTCGAGGCTCTCGTTGGTCGCGTCCCAGATCGCCACGCTCGGGTGGTTCCAGTTGTCGCGCATCCATTCCGCGTACTCCTGAATCATTCCCTTCGCGTCGAAGCGTACCTGCTCTTTTGCCTTCTGGCCTGTCCAGATGAAATATTCGTTCTGAATGAGCAACCCCGCCTCATCGGCAATGTCCAGCCACTTGTCCGGGACCGGCCCGATGGTGAATCGGAAGCTGTTCCAGTGCATCTGGCGCGGGATTTCGACGAGTAGCTTTCGCGTCCACGTCTGGTTCCATGGAAGCGTGCCCGACAGCGGATCCTCGAAGAAGCGGTGCAGCGCGATATTCGAGCCGCGCATGTAGTAAATATGGCCGTTCAGATACGCGCGCCGCGTAGCCGTGTCGAAGCGGAACTCGCGCATGCCGAAACGCGTGCTGGCCGTGTCGCCGCCCGTGCTCGTTTCGACAACATACAGGTTCGGCTCTTCGGGCGACCACAGCTTCGCGCTCGGAATGCCAACCGTCTGGGTGATCGTCTTGCTTTCACCCGGCCCCAGCGTCATTTTCGCCGGCGCTGCCACGCCGGCAAGCTTCACGGATTTCCACTCATGCACGCTCTGCATGATAGTGAAGGAAACACTCCGGCTCCCGTAATTCCGGACCTTGGTCTCGACGGTGACGCTTCGGTCCGCCGTCCGGGGCGCCGCCTGCACCGTTTCGATAGCGGGGTTGTCGCTCAGCACCAGAGAGACGCTGTCGTAGATGCCCGGGGTCCAGCGGCTCTTTTCGAAATCCGTCCCCGAGGAGACATTTGGAGGCAGCACGCCCGGGTGCGCGCCCACCCGCACTACCAACTCATTGGCGCCCTGCCGCGCCGCTCCCGTCACGTCGAACACAGCCGCGCTGAAGCACGGAAGGTGCTCGCCGATTTTTTCCCCGTTCAGCCATACCGCCGCTCCGAACTGCGCTTTATTGATCCGCAGAATGGCCACGGAGCGCAGCGCCGGAATCGTGAACGCGCGCCGGTACCAGAACCAGTCGCGCGACTGGTGCGATACACCGGCGCCCGAGGGTTGCCCGCTCTTCGGCATCATCTGCCTCTGGAACTCATCCACCCCAGGAAACGGCGGTGTGGCGGAATGCGCGAGTCCAGGCACCGGGACCTTGTGTCCGTAGCCGGACGGTATCGCGTCCGCCGCCTTCGAATCGGCGATGTCCCACTCGCCATCGAGCGAAATTGTGATGCGCCCGGCTGCCAGCGCCGGCGCCGCCAGGGCAAACAGTGCCGCAACGAAGGTCTTCATGATCCTCCTGTGTCGGATGGGAACCAACTAATCTGATATTGCAGACTATAGTAGTCCGATCGATGGCTGCTGTCAACAGCGTTAGCTTGACAGCGGCGCAACGCTGCCTTAGGATGGTTCACAAGTGATATATCAGAATCAACTGACTCACGTCCGCGTTCACAGGAGGCATCGTGGCCCTGGCCCTCGCACCGCTGGATTGGATCATCTGCCTGGTTATAGTGGGCGCGAGCATCGCCTTCGGTCTCCATCTCGCTTGGCGCGGCCGCGCCAGCGAAAGTAGCGCGAGCTTTTTTTTGGCGGGGCGCCGCCTCACATGGCCCATTGTTGGCGCATCCTTGTTCGCCACCAATATTGGCGCCGAGCACCTTGTGGGGCTTTCCGGCGATTCCTACCGTTACGGTCTCTGCGCAGGCACGGTTGAACTGACTACCTGCATTTGTCTGGGGTTCGCCAGCGCCGTCTTGTTTCCCTATTACCTGAAGAACAAAGTCTTCACCATTCCCGAGTTCCTCGAAATGCGGTATAACCGCATGGCCCGCACATTCTTCTCCATTCTGATGCAAGTCATCTGCATCATGACAAAAATGGCTTTCCATCTCTACGCGGGAGGCCTGGTTCTGCACGCTCTGCTGGGTTGGAACGTGATGTCGGTCGTGGCTCTGGCGGGCCTGGTCGTCGCGGTGGTGACCATGATCGGTGGTTTTACCGCGGTGGCTTATACGGATTCCCTGCAAAGCGCAATCATGATCGCCGGCTGCGGGGTCATGCTATGGATTGGCTTGGGCCGGGTCGGCGGATGGCAGGCCCTCGTGCACGCCGCTCCCGCGGCCATGAGCATAGCCCGGCCGTACGACGACCCGAACTATCCGTTTTTGGGAATCATCCTCGGTTCGATGGTCAGTGGGATCTTCTATTGGGGCATGGACCAGGTTAACGTTCAGCGGGTGCTGGGCGCGCGAGATCTCGCGCAGGCGCGCTGGGGATCGATGTTCGCCGTGCTTCTGAAACTCTCGCCTGTGTTCATTTTTGCGGTGCCGGGAGTGATCGCGCAGGTGTTGTTTCCCGGACGTGACGCCAAGACCACGTTTGTCACTCTGCTCAATGAACTCTTGCCGGCCGGGGCGCGCGGCGTTGTTCTGGCGGCGCTGGTGGCTTCCCTGATTTCGTCGAATCTTTCCGTGATGAACTCCGTCTCGACCCTGGTAGTTCGGGACTTCATCGTCTATCTGCGGCCGCAGACCGGCGAACGCGCCCAGGTGCTTTTTGGGCGAACCGCGATCGCGGTGGCGGCCTTGCTCGGGGTGATGGCCGCTTACCTTTGCTACACGACGCCGGATGGGCTCTACAAGTACCTGCAGGCAGTTTCGATCTACCTGGTGATGCCGATCACGCCGGCGATTGCATTCGGCATTATGACCAGGCGCGTCACAGTTAAAGGCGCGATCGCCTCCGTCTTGGCCGGCGCCCTGCTGGCCGCCGTCTTCTTGGTGGATCAATTGATTGGGCCGAAGGCAGGCGCCGCCTGGCTGCCCTGGCTTCACACCAGGCTCACACTGAACTACACCTATCGCGGCGTATGGGCCTCACTGCTGGTCACAGCGACCCTGTTCCTGGTATCGGCATTCACCCCGAAAGTCCCTCCTGAACGGCTGAAGAACCTGACGATCGACTGGGGCACGAGCGCGAAGCAGTGGCGAGGACCCTTCGACTGGCGGCTGCAACTGGGCGTGCTGAGCGCGGCGACCGTAGGTCTTTACTGGTGGTTGTGGTGATCGCCACTCGCCGGCCGCCGCACGCGGCATAGCGCCAACATCGGAGACGTAACGATCCCGCAGGCGGCCTTGTGACGTCACAGGAAGCCGTCCGGATCGAGAGCAGCAGACCCACGGGGTCCGCTTAGCGGAAATCCAGGCCACGGCCCGTTATACGGCCGTATCGCCGCAGGTCGTGGCCGCTACCGTCAGCCCGTTAGACATCGTGGACCGCGCCGCGCCCGCGGCGCCTGGTGCGCGAGTGCTCCGACCGCAATTCCTGTGTTTCCTTCGCGCGCGCGTAGAAGGGGTGGACTTTGGTCACGATCGCTGGAAGTCGGCCACCCGCGAACTGGTGATTCGGGAGCCGCGTAAGGGGCCGGCGGGGCTAAAGTGGTGCACGCATCGTTCGCCTTCATTGGTAAAGTCCCTGGAACTCCGGGCTTCCAATGAACCCCTCACGTTCGATGGGTACCCGATGAGCGCCCGCGTTCCCCATGTCGTAAGGCAGACGATTCGACGCGGGGCCGTCCCCTTTGCCTGAGTACATCCGGCCCTCTTCGCCCAGGAAGTGGTGCGACTGCCGATTCGAACCAGATCTCTCCGGATGTCCGGAATCCGCCTCTCTTACTTGGCCGATCCAATGCCCGAGCGCGTCTCCGGGCGCTTCACATTACGCAAGCCCTCAGAAGCCTGCCTGTAACATTCCGGATAGAAACGCCGAGCCGCACGACTCGAGCTACTCTGTCGAGCGACCCCAGATGCTGTCTCGCTACGGCCGGGGCGTTGAGAGCTGCGAGGCAAGCAGCCTTTCGGGCGGATTTCGTATCACCGCTCCGACCCGGCCGACGAATTTCGGGCCGTGCCCTTCCCTCGGAAGCATCCCCCTCAAGAAAAGCAGTTCGTCGGTCTGCACCGCCACCGCATACATACCGACTGGCAGGGGCGGGACCGGCTGGCTGATGCCGAGTTCCGTCCCCTTGGCGGTACTTTGCGCCTTGGCGGCTTCGCGAGATTCGCCCACTCGCCCATTTTCATCTCGCCTGTCTGCGGCGTGCCATCAGCCGAAGCGCCGTCTCCCAGGAGGCTCGGTCGGCAAACGGAAGGACTAAGTCACCCAATCGAAGACCTACCCGTGACGGACCAGAGCGTAGCTTTCTCCACGCTGGGTGGGAAACTCCAGTACACCTTGGCGCTCCGTATGGCTGACCAGCGGTCCCGAAAGCGCCCGGCGGACTTCCACCTTGGCCGAACCCCAGGGGTTGGCAATCCGCGCCACCGACCCCCGCTCGCTCCGCAGCGTGACATCCGCCACCGCCTTTCCATCCCATCCGGCGGAGACCAGAAATGCTCCGGCGGCCCGCAGGTCGCGGAACCGGGCCTTCCCCAGGTTGGCTGTATTCGGAAATAACCGGATCACGCCCGAGTAGCTTTGGAGCAGACACTCATTGAGGACGGCTGGCAACGAGAGGTTCTCGGTCCACACGCCCATGCGCATCATGAAATCGTAGTTGGTGTCGTCGCTGTAGCGCCCGCCGGACTGCCGCACGCGATCGTTGGCCACGCCCAGCGGCGTCATCGAGTAGCGCACTTCGCGCTTGAACCATTCCAGATCCAGCATGCCCAGGCGGGCCCGCGCCAGAGGCTGCCACACCAGGTCGTTGCCGCCTTCCAGGCGCACCGTGCGAGCGGTGCGGCGCGCCAACTCCAGCAATTCGGGCGCCGAGCCCAGGCCTACCTGTTCGCCGGGAAAGACCGGCGCCAGCGTCACCGGCACGTTGTAGACGTGCTCCAGGGGGGCATCCCGGACATCCAGCCACACCCGGCCGAAATGCCCGTCGCCCACCGGGTAAGGCGCCAGATTGGCGCGCACCTCCTGCCAGCGGCCGCGCAGCGCGGCATCCACGCCGAGCACGTTCGACCCCTCCAGAACGGCGTCCAGCAGGAACTCGGTGAGGGCCAGATCGATGATGCAGTCGCGGTTCAGCCGGAAATCCACCGTGGCGCCCCAGTTCTCGGGCGAAACCGTGGGCACGATGTGATACTTCCCGTCTTCAGCCTTCTGGACGAAGGCCACCATGAAATCGGCCGCGGCCCGCAGCATGCGATACACGCGCCGCAGGTACTGCTCATCGAGCGTGTACCTGTACTGCCACCAGAGACTTTCGACGGTCCACGGGGTCTCGCAGATTTCGTAACCCCAGGGCGGCGCGGGGTAGGGGTTCACGGTGCTGGGCACCGGATACGCGGAGTGCGGGAAGTACGCCCCCGGCAGATTGAACTGCACGCGGGCGTTCCACTCCGCCATCGGCATGAGGCCCTCCACCAGGCGCGTGTACGGCTCGTGCTGCTCCGCGTGGTTGCTGGAGAACACCCCCCACCACACCTGCTGGGTGTTGTAGTTCATGTGATAGTCGCCGTGCCAGGCCGTGCCGATTTTGCCGCTACTCCAGTTGCCGAACAGCCCGGGAGCCACCTTGCCGGGTTTGAGGCAGCAGGCCAGGAAATACTGGTTGCGGTACCAGATCTCTTCCAATTCCCGATCCGCCAGTTCCACCGCCGACCCGGACCAGAACCGGGACCACTCCTTGGCGGACGCGGCGCGCAAATCCGCGGCCGGAATCAACGCCAAACGCAGCGCCTCGTCGCGCGCGTGCGCCACGTTGTCCTTCGTGTCGCGCGGGGTAAACACCGTTACGTCCAGACGAAGAATTTCGGCGGCGGCGCCGCGAAGTTGCACACGGTGCGGGTTGGAGGAATCCACGGTCCACTGCCCCGCCAGCACGCCATAAACAGCGAAGTTGCGGTCGTCCGGGGATTTCGGCGGGTTGGGCTGCTCCTCGGTGGGCGCGGTGGCCGGGAAATACTGGTAGCCGGAGAACCGGCCGATTTCGGCATGAATTTCCGGTTC
>JASHSS010000647.1 GCA_030038565.1 Bryobacteraceae bacterium | reverse complement strand
ATGAGCCGCAGCGCGGTGAACCACCCCGCCGCCTTCGAACGCGCCAACTACATGAAGGTCCTCGGCTCCTACGCCATGCGGTAGGACAGGCCTTCAGCCTGTCCCCGGCAGGCGGGTCCGAAGGACACGCCGCCGGGCGGTTCCGAAGCCCGCTGCCAGCCGGATGCAGGTCCGACAGGCAAGTCCGACGTCCGAAGGCGGGCCGCAAGCCCGTTAGGCAGGCCGGAGCTCGCGTCGCTATTCCGGCGTGAAGGACGCGCCGCCCCTCGCCAGTGCATAATGGCTGCGTGAGAGCCCGCACTTATCTTCTTCTTCTTCTGTTCCTCGCCCTCCGCGGCTTCGGCAACCTGTCGCTGGCCTGGGGCACACGCCGGCTGCCCCAGGCGCTTTCTTCGCATCCGCTGGCGTATCTCGCCTCGATGCTCGATCCCTTCGTCGCAGCCGGCGTGGTCATGCTGATCGTCGCCCTCCTGGTGCGCCTGGCATTGTTGAGCCTCGCCGACCTCAGCTTTGTGCTGCCCATGACCGCCGTCGGCTATGTTTTCGCCGCCGCCCTGGGCCGCTTCTTCCTCCACGAACAAGTCACGCCGCTGCGCTGGCTGGCCATCTTTCTGATCTTCGCCGGCGCCGCCCTGGTCGGCTCCACTTCGCAGAGCACTACGGCCCAGAGCTTCACGAAGGACGCGGGCCTGCCCGAATGACCTGGCTGCTGCTTTCCATCACCATCGTCGCCACCGTCGTCAGCGACCTCCTGCAGAGCTACGAGATGAAACGCGCCGGCCGGCAGAGCGTGGATGCGCGCGGCCTCCGCCGCCTGCTCGGTGAGATCGCCCGCCGCCGTTACCTGATCCTCTCCATCGTGTGCCTGGCCTTTTCGTTCTTCGCCTTCATGGCCCTGGTGCAATCGGCGCCGCTCAGTTTCGCCGTACCGGCTTCGGCGGGCAGCTTTATCCTGGAGACCATCCTGGCCAAGGCTCTGCTCCACGAAACCGTCGGCCCGCGCCGCGCGGCCGGGTCGCTGCTGGTCGCCGCCGGCATTGTTCTCCTGGCCCAGGGCGCCTGAGTCCGCTGGGCCGGGACCCCCGACATTCCATGCAGCCGCCCGAAAAAGCTGAGGTTCTCCCGAGTGGTGAGGCGTGCATGCATGCCGGTGTGATCGAGCAGGCGCCCCCCCGGCGACGCCGGATCAGGGGAGCATCGCTGGCGGCTCCGCTCGCAGTCCCATCGTCGCTGCGGATGATCCCCGCGCCGGGTCGGAGAACGCCGCAGATCATTCGCAGGGTGGCGGTTTGCCAGCGCCACGCGAACCTAAGATCCGGGTGATGGCGCCGTCCGGAGCGTGAAGGTCAGGCCCGGGCCACGATCCGGAAAACGCGCGTTTCCGGACAAAGAATTTCGAGCGCGGCTCAATGGGGGCGGGGCTGCGGGTTATTCTTGAGAAATGCAACTAGCCTTTCTGGGACTGGGGAATATGGGATCCGCCATGGCGCGCAACTTACTGCGGGCGGGTCACCACGTCACGGTTTACAACCGGTCGCTCCACAAGGCCGAGGCTCTGCGGGAGCAGGGCGCGCGGTTGGCCGCTTCGGCCGCCGAAGCCTGCCGCGGGGCGGAAGCCGCCGTCAGCATGCTGGCCGACGATCACGCGGCCTCCGCAACCGCGTTGGGCGACGACGGTATCGCCGCAGGCTTGCCGGCGGGCGCCATCCATATCTCGTCGAGCAGCATCTCGACGGCCTGCTCGCGCGAACTGGCCGCCGCGCATCGAGCCAAGGGCCAACACTACCTGGCGGCCCCGGTTTTCGGCCGGCCCGACGCCGCTGAAGCCGCCAAACTGTTGGTGGTGGCGGCCGGCGCGCCGGAACTGATCGAGCGCTGCCGCCCGGTTTTCGAGGCCATCGGCCGCCAGACCATCGTGGCCGGCGACCAGCCCTGGCAAGCCAATACCGTGAAAGCGTGCGGCAATTTCATGCTCGCCAGCATGCTCGAAACCTTCGGCGAAGCATACGCCACGGTGCGCAAGGCGGGCATCCCGCCGCAGGTCTTTCTGGACGCCATGAGCGCCACGTTCGGCTCGCCGGTGTATGACGGATACGGACGGGCCATCGCCGAGGGAAAGTTCGAACCCGCGGGCTTCGCTCTGAAGTTGGGCGCCAAAGATGTGCGGCTGGCGCTTGCGGCCGCCGAGGAATGCGGCTCGCCAATGCCAATTGCCAGCCTGCTGCGCGACCAGTTTCTTTCCGCACTGGCGCACGGCCAGGGCGATATGGATTGGTCGAGCGTGGCGCTGGTCGCCGCGCGCGCGGCGGGATTGCCGGATAGCAAGCCGGCGTAGCGCCCTCCTGAAGACCGCCGGTGGGCCGCTCGCGTGCAGCCGCCGGTTGTGGGCAAAGTGCGCGGTGCGGGCGGCCGTCCACGGGCGTCCGCCGAGGCCGCCGACCATCCGCGGAGAATGGCGCGCTTCGCTGCTACCCGCACCGCGAATCTCCAATGTGCGTTTGCAGACCCTGGCATCGCTGGTATGCTTTGTCACGCTACGATTCC
>JASHSS010000646.1 GCA_030038565.1 Bryobacteraceae bacterium | reverse complement strand
GCCAGGCCAACGTGAATTATGCGGCGCTCGAGCCGGGCAAGTACCGGTTCTTTGTGAAGGCGGTGACTTCGGAAGGCGTCGAGAGCGCGGCCCCCGCGGAGATTGACTTCACCGTACTGCCGCCGGTTTGGAGACGCTGGTGGTTTGAAAGCCTGGCGGCCGGAGCGGCATTGGCGATGGTGTTTGCCGCTCACCGGTATCGCGTGTCGCAAATGCTGCATGTGGAACGGATGCGGACGGCGATCGCCACCGAGCTGCACGACGATATCGGCGCCAGTCTCTCCCAGATCGCCGTGTTGAGCGAAGTCGCCCGGGCAAGCGGAAACGGGCAGGAACGCCCCGACGATCCGTTGGCGCGTGTGGCGGGGTTGGCCCGCGAACTGGTGGATTCCATGAGCGACATTGTGTGGTCCATCCGTTCGGAGCCGCATGCAATGGATTCGCTGGTCCGCCGGATGCGCGAGTTCGCGCTGGATCTGCTCGAATCGCAGGGGATCTCCTTCGAACTGCGGGCGCCGGCAACGGGCAAGGAAGTGCCCTTGAGCCTTCAGGCCAGGCGGCAGCTTTTCCTGATCTTCAAGGAATGTATCCATAATGCCGCCCGGCACTCGGGATGCACGGCGGTAACAGCCGAGTTGCGGGTGGCGGATCGGACGGTCACCCTTCGGGTCCATGACAATGGTTACGGATTCACTCCGTCCGCCAGCGTGCCGGCGGGCCCCGGCGGCGCAGGTATCCCGAGTATGCGGCATCGGGCGGAGTGCGTTGGCGGCCGTCTCCAGATCACCTCTCAACCCGGGGAGGGTTGTACGGTCACGCTTTGCCTGCCGGGCAGTTGATGGGCCCCTGTCCATTCGTGCAGGTGGCCGGATGGTCACGGTGCATTACACTGAAACCCGGAGCCGTGTGTGGCAGCAACCAAGCAATCCGATTCGCAGGTGATTGGCGTCGCCGTAATCGAAGACGATCCCCAGTTGCGCACAGGCCTGTCTTTCTTAATCAATCGCACCGCTAATTTCGAGTGCCGGCACGTATACGGTTCGATGGAAGCGGCGCTGGATGGAATTGGCAAAGAGCCTCCCAGGGTCGCCCTGGTGGACATCGGACTGCCCGGCCTCAACGGGATTGAAGGAGTTCGGATCCTTCGCGAGCGGCATCCTTCCGTAGCGCCGGTTCTGCTGACGGTATACCGGGATGACGACCGCATCTTTCAGGCGATTTGCGCGGGCGCTTGCGGATACCTCCTGAAAAAGACCCCGCCCTCGCGCCTGTTGGACGCCATCAAGGAAATTGCGGAAGGCGGTGCGGTCATGTCGCCCGAGGTGGCCATGCGGGTGGTTGAGCTTTTCCGCCAGACCAAGGCGCCGGAATCCTCCCCGAACAGTCTCTCGCAGCAGGAAACGCGCTTGTTGAAACTGCTCGCCGAAGGCCATCTGAAAAAAACCGCCGCTGCCGAACTGGGAATCAGCATCCACACAGTGAGTTTTCACCTGCGCTCGATTTATGAAAAGCTTCACGTGCATACGCGCTCCGAGGCTGTGGCGCGCGCGCTGCGGAGCGGGCTGATCCGGTGATCCGGCTTCAGGCGGCTTTGCCGATCGTCAACGAGGGCTGATGGGCCCCCGCCGGGCCAATTGACCCGCCCGGATCGTCCTTCGTCCGGCGGAGGATCGTTTCGGCCGTCTCGCTCTCCTCCACCCATCGGCAGATGAGTCGGCCATCCAATTCCTGCCACATCATCTTTAGTCCGCGCATTCGAGTTCCCCTCCTCCCGGCAAAACAATCGATGTAAAGGTTGCTGTCCAGGCGGCGCCATTTTTTGTTCAAGCCACCCGGCGGCGGAGTACTGGGCATTTCGATGTCCATACAAAGAGCCTTCCATTCCAATACATTGGAACCGGGGGATGTAAACGTGGTGGACAGAACGCCGGTTCAGACTGTAAACGCGGTTGCGATCCGCGCCGGGCGGCTTCGAGATACGCAGTTTGGAGCCGGAGTGGTTTTCGGGCGCCCGGGAGGTGGCAGTGGTCGCCGCTGGGCTGCGCGCGCCGCGCCTACGGGCCCTTGTAAATCCGGCCGCCTTTCATCACGAAGACCACCCGCCGCACCGCGGTGATGTCGTCCAGGGGATTGCCTTCGGTGGCCACCAGGTCCGCCTGGAATCCGGCCGCCAGCGTCCCGATCTCGTTCCCCAGCCCCAGCGCTTCGGCGGAAACCGAAGTCGCGCTGATGAGGGCGTCCATGGGCTTCTCGCCGGCGTCCTTCACACGGTAGATGAACTCCTCGGCATTGCGGCCGTGCGAGCCGGCCACCGCATCGGTGCCGAAGACGATCTTCAGTTTGCGCGCGCGGGCACGGCGGAGCACGTCCTCGGTTGGCGCGATGCCCTTCTCCAGGATGTCCAACTGCCGCTCATTGAAGCTGAAGCTGGCGCGGTTGTCCAGGTAATTGTGCAGCACCAGAAGGTTGGGATCGAAATAGGTGCCCAGCCGGGCCATCAGGTCGAGTGTGGCGTCGCTCAGGAAGGTGCCGTGCTCGATGGAAGTGCAGCCGGCCTCGACCGCCGCGCGGGCCCCGGCATCGCCGATGGCATGCACCACCGAACGCAGCCCCACGGCCTTGGCCTCCTGGCAGACCGCCTGGATCTGCTCGGCAGTCATAGTCTGTCCGCCGCCCGCGCCCAGCCCGCTGGTGGCGAACAGCTTGATCACGTCCGCGCCCTCCTCCTTAGTTTTGCGGACCAGCGCCCGCAAGGACGCCAGGTCACCGCGCGGCTGACCCGAGTCTGCATTGATCTGACGCAGCGAAGACAGCAGGCGCGGCCCGGGGATCACGCCCTGGTTGATGCGGTCGCGAACCACGCCGTCCATCGCCGCGCCCAGGCTTTGGACGGTGGTGAAGCCGCCTTGAAGCGTGATCCACGCATCGCCTGCGGTGTAGAGCGCTTCGAGTTCGGGCGCCTCCCGCGAGTTGACCGATTTCCGGTTGGCGTCCATGTGCCAGTTGATGTGGACATGCGTATCGATCCATCCCGGCATTATGGTGAGCCTCGCGAGATCGTAGGTGGGCTTTTCGGTGGGCGCGCCCACCGAGACAATCCGCGAGCCTTCAATCACGATCTGGCGGTCGTGAAATACGCCGCCTTTGCCATCCAGCAGGGCGCCGGCCCTCAGCACGATGCGGGTTTGGGCGCCGGCCGCCAGGGCCGCCCATGCTAACAGGAAGATGCGGAATCGCATCTAGCGATTGTACCCGCAGCGGCGCGTGCGCCGTCCCGCGGCGTGCGACGCTTTCGCGCCGCCTGATTCGGCGGCGGGGAGCACAACGCGCCCGTGAGCATCGTGGTGGCCGGCGATGGCGATCAGGCCGCCACGCTCTCTGGCGTGCGTGTGGGGGCGGACTGCCATTCTCCCGGCCCCTGCCGGTCTGGCACGCCGAGCCGGAGCGCTCGGCGCCGCTGCAGTATAATAGCCGCCAAGATCCGACTTATGCGAACCTTCTTCCTTTTGCTTTCGCTTTCCACGGCCGCGTTTTGCGCGGGCGTGCCCTATTTTTCCGACCCGGCGCTGTGCCCCACACGACCGGAAATCGCCTTCGTTTCGGGTGGCGACATCTGGGTGGTTCCGGCCAAGGGCGGCGAAGCCCATCTGCTGGTTTCGCATCCCGCCGAGGAGTCGCGGCCGCTCTACTCGCCCGATGGGACGAGGCTGGCGTTCGTCTCCACTCGCACCGGCGGCGGCGACATCTACATCCTCACGCTGGCCTCGGGCGAACTCAAGCGGCTGACCTTCGACGATAGCCTGGACCAACTGGATTCCTGGTCGCGCGACGGCCGCTGGATCTATTTTTCCAACGGCACCCAGGACGTGGGGCACAAGAACGACTTATACCGCGTGAGCGCCGAGGGCGGCACGCCCATGCCCGTAAGCGCCGACCGCTACACCAACGAATTCCAGGCCGCACCCGCGCCGGATGGCTCCACGGTTGCATTCGCGGCGCGCGGAAATGGCGACGCGCAATGGTGGCGTCACGGCCACAGTCACCTGGACGAATCAGAGATCTGGCTGCGCAGGGAGGGGCCGCCGGCGACTTACGAAAAGATTGTCGATTTGAACGGCCGCAACGTGTGGCCCATGTGGATGCCAGACGGTAAGAGCCTCTATTTTATGTCGGACCGAAGCGGGGCGCAGAATCTCTGGACGTTGACGCTGGGCGGGAAAATGCGACAGGTGACCAAGTTCACCGACGGGCGCGTGCTGTGGCCCTCGATCGGCTATGACGGGAAGGCCGTGGTTTTCGAACGCGATTTCAAGATCTGGCAACTCGACACCAGGAGCGGCGAGGCTTACCCGCTGTCCATAACCCTGGTGGGATCGGCGGCCACTCCCGAAGTCTCGCATCTGACGCTCAATCAGTTCAACGACCTGTCGTTGTCGGCAGACGCGCGCAAAGTGGCGCTGGTCGCCCATGGCGAGGTTTTCGCCGCGTCCGCCCGCGACGGCGGCGCCGCGTTCCGGGTGACGCATACGCCCGGCCCGGAGACGCAGGTGGTCTGGGCGCCCGACTCCATGCGCCTGGCGTACCTGGGCGAGCGCGATGCCGTGACGCACGTCTTCCTCTACGATTTCGCGCATCACACCGAGACGCAGTTGACCAGGGACGCACTCCCCGATCAAGCCATCAAGTTTTCTCCCGACGGCAAGGGCCTGGCCTTCGTGCGCAATCGCAAAGAGCTGCGGCTGGTAGACCTGGATTCGAAAAATGAGCGGCTGCTGGCTTCCGGATTCATCAGTGGAGCGTACGCCTGGGCGCCGGACAATCAATGGATTGCTTATGTGGGCGACGACGACCGGGGGCTACGGAACATTTACGTGGTCTCCGCGAGCGGCGGGGCTGCGCGCCAGGTCACTTTTCTGGCTAACACGAACCTCAGCTCGGTCGAGTGGAGTCCCGATGGGAAGTTTCTGATTTTCGAGACCAGCCAACGCACCGAAACGCCTCAACTGGTGCGTGTGGATCTGGTGCCGAAACAGCCCAAATACAGCGAGGAGAAGTTCGATGACCTTTTTAAGCCCGAAACGCCGGGCCGCGGTAGCCGGGGCGCCGGAGCGAGCGGCGATGGCGAAACCGGCGGACGCGGCGAACGCAGCTCTGCTCCGGCCCAGCCCAAAGCACCGGTCAAAGTGGAGTTCGAGTTCGATCATATCCGCGAACGATTGACCGTGCTGAACACCGTAGGGCTCACCGTGAATAACCCGGTGATCAGCCCGGACGGCCGATATTTGCTCTATGGCGGCACAGCCGGCGGACAGGCCCATCTATATCTCTATCCGCTGGAAGAAGAAGCCGGCGGCCGCGGGGGACGCGGCGCGGGTGGCGGAGGAGGACGCGGCGGGGGCGCCGGACCGGCGCGCCAATTGACCAGCACTCCGGCGGCGCGCACGCACGCGCAGTTTTCCGCCGATTCGCGCGAGGTCTATTTCCTGGAAGGTGGCCGCGTCTCGGCCATCGGGGTGGACAACCGTCAGATTCGCACGGTGAATATCGATGCCGAAATGGACGTTGATTTCAACCAGGAGAAGATGGCCGTGTTCGAAGAAGCCTGGGCTGCCCAGCGCGATCAGTATGCCGACCCCCACTACAATGGAGCGGACTGGAACGCGGTTCGCAAGACCTATGCGCCTCTCATCGAGGGATCCCGCAATCCGGACGAAATGCGGGCCATCCTGCGCCTCATGATCGGCGAGTTGAATTCCTCGCACTCGGGCATCTCGGCTCCCGCCGTTGGTGGCGGAGGCCGCGGCGTGGTAGGCCAGCTCGGCCTTACCTTCGACCGTGCAACCTACGAGACTTCCGGTAAGTTGAAGATCACCGCAGTATTGCCACACTCGCCGGCCGAACTGGCGAAAATCCAGGTGGGCGAAGAGCTCCGCGCGGTGGACGGAGTGGCCATCGGGCCACACGTCAATTTGGATGAGCAACTCCAGCACAAGATCGACAAGCGGGTGACGCTCGACATCTCCGGCCGCCAGGTGACCATTCGACCGGTGGCTTCGCTGGCCGACCAGATCTACCGCAAGTGGGTAGAGGACAACCGTGCATACGTGGCGAAGATCAGCAACAACCGGTTGGGCTATGTGCACGTGCGCGATATGTCCGAGCAGGCGCTCACGCAGCTCTACTTGGATCTCGATGAGCAGAACCGCGCGCGGCTGGGTGTGGTGGTCGATATCCGGAACAACAACGGCGGCTTCGTCAACGCGTACGCGCTCGATGTGCTGACCCGCCGCCCGTATCTCACCATGACCAGCCGAAACGGTCCGGCAGCCTCCGCGCGAACCGAACTGGGGCAACGCTCGTTGGAGCTGCCGACCATCCTGGTGGTGAACCAGCATTCGCTCTCCGACGCGGAAGATTTCACGGAAGGCTACCGGACCCTGAAATTAGGCAAGGTAGTCGGCGAGCCGACCGCCGGATGGATCATCTATACCGGCTCAGTGACGTTGATCGACGGTACGGTGATGCGCATGCCGCAAACCGTCATCACGGGAGCCGACGGCAAGAACATGGAGAATAATCCGCGTCCCGTGGACGTGGCGGTGAGCCGGCCCATCGGCGAATCGTACACCGGCAAGGACTCTCAGCTCGACGCCGCGGTGAAGGAATTGCTGGCGGAGATCGAAAAGAAGTAGGTCTGTTGGGGTGGCTGCGCCGGCGCTCGAACCTGCCGGCGCCGCCGTCTGGAAATCACTCGTATCTCAGCGCCACCATGGGATCCACCCGCGAGGCGCGACGCGCGGGAAGATACATCGCTGCGAGCGCGACCGCCAGTAACAGCAGCGATACCGCCGCCAGCACCAGCGGTTCGGCCGGGCGCACTCCGTAGAGCAAGGTGACCAGGGAGCGGCCCACCGCCCAGGCCGCCCAGAGACCCAGGACGATACCGGCCGCCGTGAGCAGCAGGCCCTGTCGCAGGATCATCCGCAACACCGCCCCGCGCGGCGCGCCCAACGCCATGCGCACCCCGATTTCGTGCGTGCGCTGGGTGACGATGTGGGAGAGCACGCCGAAGAGGCCCACCACCGCCAGGATCAACGCCAGCGCCGCGAAGACGCCCACGAGCGCGGCACGGAAGCGCGGATACTGCAAGTCCCGGGCCTCCAGGTTGCGCACCGGTTGAATCTCATCGACGGTGACCTCCGGATCGATCTGGGCCACGGCGCGCTGGATGGCGCCGGCGAGCGGCCCGGCGCCGGGGAGGGCGCGCGCGATCAGGCTGGCGGATCCCGGATTCTGGCGGAACGGGCGATACATCACCGGCTGATTCACCCAGGCCATCTCCTGGTAAACCGTGGTGCGCTTCTGGTCGCCCACCACCCCCACCACCTTCAGCCATGGATCGCGCCTGCCATCGTTGAAGGCGCGGATCTGCCGGCCCACAGGGTTTTCGTGGGCGAAGTATTTGCGGGCCAGGGCCTGGTTGATGAGGGCCACCGGCTCCGACTGAGCGCCATCGGACCACTCGAAGAAGCGTCCCGCCACCAGCGGAGTGCCCATGGTGCGGAAGTAGTCCGGGCTGACGGTTTGCTGAAAGGTATCGTGAGGGCTGGAGACCTGCGGCTCCGGGCGCCCTTCCACCTCCACCACATCGACGGCCCCTCCGCCCAGAAACGGGCGCGCACTGGAGAAAGCCGGGGATTCCAGGCCGGGAATGCCGGCCAACGCGGTCTCCAGCCGATCGAAGAACCGGGCCCGCTGCTGCGCCTCGGCATAACCGGTCTTGGGTAGGTGAACCGACGCGGTAATCAGGCCGTCCGGCTGGAATCCCAGTGGAGCGGAGGTGAATTGTTGGAGCGTGCGGATCAGCAGTCCGGCGCCCGACAGCAGCACCACAGTGAGCATGACCTCCGCCACGATCAGAGCTCTGCCCAGGTGCTGGCGGCCGCGATCCAGGGAAGACGCTCTGCCCGCCGCCTTCAGCGATTCATTCAGATCGGTGCGGGAGGCCTTCCACGCCGGCACGATCCCAAAAACCACAGCCGTCAGGATGCTGAGGAACACGGTGAAGGCCAGGACCTGCGCATTCATGGCGATGGCAATGCCCGGGGGCATTTCGACCGGCCGCGCGACGCGGAAATAATGCACCGCGGCGGTGGCCAGGGCAGCCCCCGCAACGGATGCCAGCGCCGCCAGCAGCAGGCTTTCGGTGAGGAGTTGGCGCACCAGGCGGCCGCGGCCCGATCCCAGTGCCGCCCGCAGGGCCATCTCTTTCCGGCGGCGCGCGGCGCGGCCCAGCAGCAAGTTGGCCACATTCACGCAGCAGATCAGGAGGACAAAGCTGACGGCCCAAAACAACACGATCAGGCTGAGCCGCAGGTTGCGGCCGGTGAGCCAGGTGAATTCGCCGTGCAGTCCGTAGACTACCGGCTCCATCTGGGCGCCCCAGCGGTCGTGCGCGTGGAGCTGGCGGTGGCGAGCGGAGACCTCCGCCTGGGCGGCGGCCAGGGAGACGCCCGGGCGCAGGCGGCCCAGCACTCCGACCCCGGTCTGGTCCGGGCGCGCCGGGTTCGCAAGGATGGTCCACATGGTAACTGGCGCTTCGGGCGGGAGGAAGGCGAAACCCGGGGGCATCACTCCCAGAACGATACAGGCATCGCCATCCAGCCGGATGGTTTGGCCCACCACGCTTTTTTGCCCGCCCAAGGCCTTGCGCCAGAAGTCCTCGGCTAGCACTACCTGGCAGCCGCCGTTCGCGTCGCCGGGGCCGAAGGTCCGGCCGAGCATCGGCGCTACGCCCACCAGTTGGAAGAAGTCGGCGCTGACCGGGAGCACCATCAGGCTTCGCGCGGGGCCGCGGCCGGTGAGGATTCGCCCCGTTTGGGTGGCCCAGGTGACCGCGGCCACGGTTTCGAAGCTGCGGCTGCCGGCCTTCCAGTTTTCGTAGTCGCTGTACAGATCGAACAGCTTGCTGACGCCTTGGGCGTGAATTTCGCGATCCCAGATGACCACCAGGCGGTTGGCGTCGCGATAGGGCAGAGGCTGGAGCAGAACCGCGTTCAGGATGCTGAAAACCGCGGTGTTGGCGCCGATTCCAAGCGCCAGGGTGAGGATCACGATGCCCGTAAATGCCGGCGCCCGGCGGAACAGCCGAAGAGCGTACGAGAGATCCTGCATCACCCCGCGCATGGAAAGGTTCGTCCTGGGAGGCGCGGTGCACCGCGCCCGTAAGCGATTTTATCAGGGAACCGCGGGGGCGCCGGCTGGCTCCCCGACCGCATGATTCGCTTCCCTGAAGACGCGCCTGTCCCACCATGATGCGTGAGGCATTGGTGGGACAGGCCTTCAGCCTGTCCAGGGCAGGCTGAAGGCCCGCCCCACCAAGCGGAAGAACTAAATCACGCGGTCGAAGACCTAGGGTGGCCCCCAACTGGCAACGACAGGGGCAGCCGCGAGGCGGGCTCCCTCACGTGGCGCCTCCGTGGGCGCCAGACGTGGCCAAAGGGCGGCGCCGTCTCCCACAGCCGCGTAGAAGCCACGCTCGCGCCAGATCGGAACGTAGAACGTTTCAAACTGAAACACGTTCCGGATTGAAACGGGGGCAAGGCAAACAGCTTACTGATAATACGTGACTTAGCCGATTCCCAGTGCGGAATTAAGGTTGCAATCTTAAGTGCACCTGCTTAAGACAAGCAGGTCCGAAACACTGCAAAAGGAAGAAAAAACAATGGGCGTGCAAAGTGTGTCGATACGGAGAAGCCAGGCGAGGACATCGCGCGAGATCCGCAACCAGACGGTGCTGGAGCACCTGCCCCTGGTGAAGGCCATCGCCATTCGGGTACACGAAGGTCTGCCGGTCTTCGTGGAATTGGACGACCTGGTGCACGCCGGTGTGCTAGGGCTCTTCGATGCGGTGGACAAGTATGACAGGACCAAGAACGTGGCGTTTCAATCGTATGCCAAGCATCGCATTAAGGGCGCCATTCTGGACAGCCTGCGGGAGCTCGATTGGGCCTCGCGGGATACCCGCCGGCGGCGCAAGCGCGTCGAAACCGTGACCCGCGACCTGACCGCGCGGCTGGGCCGCCTGCCGAACGAGCAGGAAGTCGCCGAGGAAATGGGCGTCAGCGTGGATCGCTGGCGGGAAATTCTGCTGGAACTGCACACCATGGGGCCGACCTCGGTAGCGACGCACACGGATCAGGACGCGGACTGGAAGGAGCCGCCGGCACGCAACGATTTCCGTCCCGACCGGATGGCCGAGCGCCACCAACTGAAAGTTACCCTCGCGCGGGCCATCGGCTGCCTCCCGGAACGTTACCAGCGGGTGGTGTTTCTGTACTACACCAACGACCTCACGATGCGGGAGATCGGAGACCTGATGGGAGTTAACGAGAGCCGCGTTTCCCAGATCCATAAAACCGCCTTGAGAAAGATGGCCACAGTTCTGGAAACGGCGGGAATTCACTCGGCGGAGGCGTTATAAGCTCAATCCGAGAGCGACATCAGGTACGTGGTGAGGTTGTTTAAATCCTTGGGGGACAATTTATAAGCCGGCATGATGGAATCCGGAACCAGCTTTTGAGGGTCGGCGAAATGCTCTTCTACCCAACCGGCTGTGCGCCGCCGGGCCAAGCCGTTGAGAGGCGGCCCGATCCTCATTCCGGCGCCGTTTACCTGATGGCAGGAACCGCAATGGTTTTGCTGGTAGACCAGTGCCCCCAGGGTGGCAAACTCGGGGGCATTATCGAGCGCGGAGGCATTTCGGGAGTTGAGCTTCAACAGAAAGGCAGCCAGCGAATTCAACTGCGTGTCGCTGAGCTGAATGGGGGGCATGGAGGATCCCGGCCGCATGGCGGAGGGGCGCTTGAAATGCTGGATCATCCAGGCGGCGTCTTTGTGAATCGCGGTCTGGGTGAGGTCCGGGCCGATCGCCGATCCATGGCCGCCGATGGCATGGCAACTGACGCAGTTCTCCTGGCGGAAGTAGCCGATGCCGGCCATCTCCTCGGCCGAAAGCTGCATCCAGTCGGTGGGCGCGGAGTAGTCGATTTCGGCCATCCCCGCGGGGGGCGGCGTGGACACAACCGCGGCGGTGGTGAGGCCGGTCCAGCCGATGGCGGCCAGGACGACCACTCCCAGCGCTACCGTCCGGCGGGTTACCTTGAGTATCTGCCCGCGGTCGATGAAAGGGATCGAGATCAGCGCGAGCACGGCGAGGGCCGGCAGCACTACGCTGCCGACGACTTCCAGCGGGCCGGTGAGCAGTTTGAGGGTTTGGAAAAGAAACAGGAAGTACCACTCCGGGCGCGGCGTGTAGGTGGTGTCGGTAGGATCGGCCAGTTGCTCCAGCGGAACCCGGGCGGCTACGGCCAGCGTGAACAGGATGGCAAAAGCGATGAATATGGCAACCGTATCTTTGAAAACCTGGACCGGATAGAACGGCTTTTTGGGGAGCGCTTCGTCCCCCGGCACGGGCGCCACGCCGTGCTTGCACACCAGGTAGATGTGTAGCGCGATCGTCAGGATGGTGGCGACCGGCAGCAGCAATACGTGCATACCGTAAAAGCGGGCGAAGGTCACCACGCCTACCGCGCCTCCTCCGCCCAGGAGGCGCGTCAGATAGGGCCCGGCCAGGGGCGCCTGCGCGGCGATCCGGGTGGTGACCACGGTACCCCAGTAGGCGCGGTTATCCCAGGGAAGAAGGTAGCCGGTGAGTCCGTAAGCCAGGGTCATCAGCAGTAGGACTACGCCAACCATCCAGGTGGCCTCGCGCGGTTTCTTGTAAGCGCCATAAAGGAAGACCTGGACCATGTGGAGCACCACGGTGACGATCATCATGCTGGCTCCCCAGTGATGCAGGCCCCGGATCAGGCGTCCGGCGGTGAGCTCGGTGAGGATGTATTTCAGGCTGTTGTAGGCGTCGCCGGGGGTGGGCGCGTAATTGAATGCCAGCAGGACGCCGGTGAAGGCCTGTGTAAAGAAGAGGAAAACGGCGACGCTGCCGAAGACCTGCCGCCAGCCGCTGGAGGCGGGGATTTCCTCGTAAAGGAATTTGTGCGCGGCCGTGTGGATGCCGGTGCGGTGATCGAGCCAATCGTTCAGTTTGGCCCAACGGCGTTTCATGCGGACAACTCCGTAGATTGCCGCAAGCGGCCGAGCAGGAGCTTGCCGCCTTCGATTTTGGTTTCGTAACGATCCAGCGGGCGGGGCGCCGGTCCGGAAAGTACCTTTCCGGTGATGGAAAAAAGGGAGGTGTGGCAGGGGCAGAGAAATTCGTTCCTGGTTTCGTCCCAGTGATAGGCGCAACCCAGATGGGTGCATTGGGGACCGAAGGCCACCACCTGGTTAGTGGCGGATTTGACCACCCAGGCGGTGCTCTTTTCGCTAATGATTTTCCAGCCGTCCACGCGGGTACGGCGGAAGACCATCTCGACCGGGGAGTCGGAGGCGAGGCCTGCAATGTCGCCGGCTTCCACCCACTGATTCTCCTTGGGAAGGCGCGGCGGGAAGAACAGGTAAATGAACGCGGGAATGCCCAGCGCAGCCGCAACGGCGGCCCAGATTCCATAGATGGCCGCCACAAAGAAATTGCGGCGGGTGGTGTCCCCGGTGGTCGGCACGCTTTTTATTCTACGGACGCAGTGCTTGGGTATTTGTCGTTGATTTGTACAGGGTTTGCAAAAATCGAGGTCCTGGAGATCCCTGGCTTATGGCAGCGGCTGGCTGTTGGCGGTGGCCGGCTCGGGGCCGTAGTTTTGCCGGATCACCATGGTCTGATCGGAATAGAAGGTACGGCTGCCGCTGCTCCCGTAAGCTTCCGGCACGGCGCTGATGACGTAGCCGGCCTGGTTGCCGGTGAGGGTAAACTTGTAGCCCTGTTTGGTGCCCCCTGCCAAGTCGGAGCCGATCAGGTCGGCCGATGCCGGCGTCGGGGCGCCGCTGGCGGGTGGACCGAGTTCGACCAGAGAAACGGCATACCGGCCGTATTGAGACTGGTACTGCACTTCCATCTGGTGGATCGTCTGCATCGCTTTGATGGCTGCCGTTTCCTTCATAAACATCTGAGTTTTCTGGTATTTAGGAACAGCGATGGTAATGATGATGAGGATGATCGCGATCACGATCAGCAGCTCGATCAGGGAGAAGCCCCGGTTGGTTCTGCGGTTGGACATATGTGCCTCTATTCTATGACGGCCGGCACGCTCGTGGCGTGTAGAGCAATCCAGCCGATCCAGCCCGGGGGTGCCAACGGATGGCGGGCTGGTTCGTCGTAGACTTGACGAAAGGAGTTTCGGAATGGATCCTCTGAAGGGCCTGGAATCCACCGGCCACGATTTGCGGTACGCCGTTCGCCAGCTTCGCGACAGTCCGGGGTTTGCCGCCGTGGCGGTGCTGTCCCTGGCCTTGGGAATCGGCGCCAATACAGCCATTTTTCAGCTGGTGGACGCCGTCCGTCTGCGTTCCCTCCCCGTAGCCAATCCGAACCAATTGGCCTATATCGATTTTCAAAAGAACTCCCATCGCTCGGGATCTTTTTCCAGCCGCAACTCGATTCTTACATACGCCCAGTGGGAGGAAATCCGCACCCGTCCGCAAGCGTACTCCGTGGTGATGGCCTGGAGCGCCACCCAGTTTAACCTCGCCGCCGGCGGGCAGGCGCGCTACGCCGAAGGCCTTTTCGTGAATGGCGACTTCTTCCGCGGCCTCGGTGTGCCCTCGTATCTGGGACGCACCTTCGCTGCGGAAGACGACCAGCCGGGCTGCGGTTCGCCACCGGCGGTGGTGAGCTACGCTTTCTGGCAGCGCGAACTAGCGGGCGATCCCGCCGTCCTCAGCCGCACCGTCCGGCTGGACGGCCGCCCGTTTCCCATCGTGGGAGTCACTGGCCCGGGCTTTTTTGGAGTCGAGGTCGGCCATCAGTACGATGTCGCCGTGCCTCTGTGTGCCGACCCTCTGTTTTCCGAGGATGGCAAGGGCCGCATCCCCGTCCGGCGCGATTGGTGGCTGTCGGCCATGGGGCGGCTGAAACCGGGATGGACGATCCGGCGCGCCAACGCCGAAATGCAGGTTCTCTCGCCGGCCATCATGCAGGCCACCCTCCCGCCCAGCTATCGGCCGGAAAGCGCCAGTTCCTTTTTGAAGAACAAATTGGAAGTCACCGCCGGCTCGACGGGCGTCTCCGGATTGCGGGAGGATTATGAATCGCCGCTGTGGCTGCTGCTGGCCACCACCGGGCTGGTGCTGCTGATCGCCTGCGCCAACCTGGCCAACCTGCTGCTGGCGCGTGCCAGCGTCCGCGAGCGGGAGATCGGGATCCGGCAGGCGATGGGCGCCTCGCGCGGACGCCTGATCGCCCAATTGCTCACCGAGAGCCTGCTGCTGGCGGTGATCGGCACCGCGTTGGGCGCTTTGGCGGCCCAGATGCTCAGCCGCGGCCTGGTGCACTTCCTAAGCACCTCGGACAGCCCGGTCTTCGTAGGGCTGGGCGTCGATCCGCGAATGCTGGGCTTCACCGCGGCGGTAGCCGTAGGCACCTGTCTATTGTTCGGCCTGCTGCCGGCTTTGCGCGCCACCCGCGTGGCCCCGGCTTCCGTGATGCGCTCCGGCGGCCGCGGACTCACCGCCGGCCGGGAGCGCTTCGGATTGCGGCGCGCCCTGGTCGCCGGTCAGATATCGCTTTCGCTGGTTCTGCTGGTCGGCGCTCTGCTGTTCGTGGGCAGTCTGCAGAAACTGCTGGTTGTGGATGCCGGTTTCCGCCCGGAGGGCATTATTTCGGTGGATCTCGATCTCCGCCGGCCGCACTATCCCAAGGAGCGCCTGCCGGTGGTCTTCCGCGAGTTGCGGGATCGCCTGGCCTCTGGTCCCGGGGTTATCTCGGTGGCTCAGGCCGATATCACTCCTATCAGCGGCTCGGGATGGAACGAGAGCGTCTGGGCGGAGGGATCTTCGGCGAAGCACCAGAACTCCGAGTTCAACCGCGTGAGTCCAGGATACTTCCACACCATGGGAACGGCCCTGGTGGCAGGAAGGGATTTCAACGACCGCGACACGTCCGGATCCACGAAGGTCGCCATCGTCAATCAGGAATTTGTCAAAAAGATCTTCGGCGCCGGCAACCCCATCGGCGGGTCGTTCCGGGTGCAGGGTCTCGCGGGCAAGCCTGACGCGCTTTATGAAGTGGTCGGGATCGTGCGCAACACGAAATACTACCAGTTGCGCGAAGATTTCCGGGCCATCGCTTTCGTCCCATGCTCCCAGGATGACGACCCGGGCGCCGGGGCGACCTTCGTGCTGCGGACGGCCGGGCCCGCCGGAGAGGTGCTCCGCGGCATCAAGCGCGCGGTTACCGAGGTCAATTCCGGTATCGATCTTCAGCTCCACGTCCTGACCGCTCAGTTGCGGGAATCCCTGCTGCGCGACCGCCTGATGGCCACGCTGGCGGGCGCCTTCGGGCTGCTGGCGGGATTGTTGGCGACTCTCGGATTGTACGGGGTGGTGGCATACATGGTGGAGCGGCGCCGCAACGAGATCGGCATCCGCATGGCGTTGGGCGCCGATCGCGGGCGCGTGGTGCGCCTGGTGCTGCGCGAAACAGCGCTCCTGGTGGCGACGGGGCTGATCGTGGGAACGCTTCTGTCGCTGTGGGCGGGGCAGGCCGCCGCCTCCCTGCTGTTCGGTGTGAAGCCGCACGATCCGGAGGTACTCGCGTCCGCCATTGCTTTGCTGGCAGCCGTGGCATTCTCCGCCAGCTACGCTCCCGCGCGGCGGGCTTCGCGTGTGGAACCGATGCGGGCGCTACGCGAAGAGTAGCGCGCCCTCGTAAGATCGCCTCATGAAGATCCGCATTCTTACCGCTGCCGACGCGGAGATCTACTCGCAAATGCGCCTGGAGGCTCTGGAGACCGAGCCGCGCGCTTTCAGTTCGTCTCCGGCGGACCACCATGCCCTGACGCCAGGCCAGATTGGCGAGCGCCTTCAACCGGCGGAGGGAGGGTCGTTCGTATTGGGGGCCTTCCACGCGGGGAACCTGGTGGGCACGGTGGGTTTCTGGCGGGAGCGCCAACCCAAGTTACGCCACAAGGGCACGGTGTGGGGAGTTTATGTGAAGCCAGAGTATCGCGGCCAGGGGCTGGCCCGAGCGCTGATGGCGGCGCTGGTGGACCGTACGCGGGGCTATCCCGATCTGCGGCAGGTTAATTTGGCCGTGGCCGCTACTCAGGTGGCCGCCGAGCGGCTGTACCGCTCGCTGGGGTTTGAGCAGTTTGGGTGTGAGCGGGCCGCACTGGTGGTAGAGGGAGAATTGGTGGACGAGTACTGGATGGTGCTGCGTCTCAGAACCTGAGCGGTCAGGCCAGCCGGACGGGCTCCGTGGCGGCCGGCGTATCGATCGCATCGACGAAGTCTTCGAACGAAGCGGCCACCGGGCGAGCGCCCAGCCGGACGCTGTAGTTGAGCAGCCCGGAGGTCTTCCACGCGCAGCGCTGGGCGGCGCCTTGCAAGTCGAGCAGGAGTTCCCGCGACGGGTGGCCCGGCTCGAGCGCCTCGATACTCCTGGCGACACTGGTTAAGATCACGGTCAACTCGTTGTTGAGGTCATGCGCAACCGCGGCGGCGGCGGTCGAGAGGCGATCGGCTTTGGTGAGGCGTTCCACACCACAGGGTAACCGCCGGGCGTTGGCCGGCTGCCCGGCCATCGCCGGAAGCCGCTCATTCTAAAAGGACTTTTCCAGGGCTAAGTTTGTGAACGGCTTGCAAAACTCGGCTCCAAAATTGTCTAAACAGGTAATTAAGGGTCTGCTTAGCTCGATATTTGGAGATCTACTTGCTCAGAACCGTTTTCTCGGGCTTGCTCGCGCTTGCATAGACACACCTCCCTTCTTTGACCACGCCCAGACGGTCCGATCAGCCGACGCCAGTCTCAGGATTGTCCAGA
>JASHSS010000645.1 GCA_030038565.1 Bryobacteraceae bacterium | reverse complement strand
CCGCCATCCATGGGCCTGCCCCCTGCCGCTCCGGTTCGCGCAAGAAAACTGTACTTCTCCGAAAAGCGCCGCAATCCCGCCGATCCGAAGAGTCCTTTCACCTACTTCATCACCGTCGAAGGAAGCGTCCCCCGGGCCTTCGACATGAATTTCACCCAGCCGGATATCATCGCGCGGCAGGGAACCGTGGAAGATTGGACAATCGAAAATCGCGCCACGGAAGCTCACGTCTTCCATATTCACCAGGTTCACTTTCAGGTGTTGCAGCGGGATGGCCGGGCCGTCAACGAACCCTTATTGCGCGACACCATCGATCTTCCTTTTTGGCGCGGCCAGGGTTCCCCATACCCCAGCGTGAAACTGCGCATGGATTTCCGGGACCCCAATATCGTTGGCACGTTCTTATACCACTGCCATATTCTGGAGCACGAAGATGGCGGAATGATGGGGTCGATCCGCGTAATCCCCGCCCTCGCGAAACCCTGATAGCCCCGCACCGATTTTCATTCGATGTTAACAATCCCTGTGTATCGTAGAAATTCGCACCCGACGTCCAAATCCCAATTCCGTCTCCACCCGAGACTCCCGAGGTCCGTATGAACGTGCGCCGCATCCGCCTTGCCCTGTCGCTGGCCGCCATATTGCCCGCAGCCGGTTGGCTGCAGGCCCAAACGTCGGATTACCCGACCCCCATCAAGTATGTGGTAGTCATCTTCGACGAGAATATCTCCTTCGACCATTACTTCGGCGTGTATCCGCGAGCCGCCAATCCGCAAGGCGAACCGCCTTTTACCGCCGCGGCAGGCACCCCCGTCGTCAACGGGCTGACCGCGACTTTGCTGGAGCACAATCCCAACGGCGCGCAGCCCTTCCGCCTGGATCGCTCCCAGAACGTCACCTGCGATAACGATAATCACTATACCGACGAACAGAAAGCTTCTCACAGCGGCCTGCTCGACCAATACGCCGCCATCACCAGCGGGACCGGCGCCGGATGCACGCCCAACTTATCCATGGGCTACTACGACGGCAACACCGTCACGGCGCTCTGGAATTATGCGCAACGCTTCTCCATGAGCGATAACTTCTTCGCCACCACTTACGGCACAACCGTGATGGGCCACCTGAATTTAATTTCCGGCCAGACTCATCAGACGGCCACTCAAACCGTCTCGGGCAAAGTGGCCAACGGCTCCGTCATCGCCAACATAGATGCCACCGCCGACGATTGTTCCTCCGGCTCTACCGTGCAGATGACCGGCCAGAATGTCGGCGATCTTCTCAATGCCAAGGGTATCTCGTGGGGCTGGTTTTACGGCGACTGGACGCCCGTGACCACTGTCAACGGCAAGGCCCAATGCACCAGCGTCTTCGACGATCACTACGCCCCTTTCCAATACTACGCATCGACCGCCAATCCCCATCATCTGCCGCCAACTTCGGTGGCCATGATCGGACAAACCGATCAGGCCAATCACCAATACGCCCTGACGGATTTCTGGAACGCCGCCAACGCCGGAAATATTCCAGCCGTAACCTTCCTGAAAGCCACGGCTACCGAAACCGGTCACCCCTCCACTTCCGACCCGCTCTCCGAACAGGCCTTCCTCGTGAACACCATCAACGCCTTGCAGCAGTTGCCCCAGTGGAGCCAGATGGCCATCTTCATCACCTACGACGATTCCGACGGCTGGTACGACCACGTCATGCCCCCGGTGGTGAACCAGTCCAACGACTCGTCCAATGACGCTCTCACCGGCGCCACGGGGTTGTGCGGAACGCCGCAGCAGGGCGCTTACCTCGACCGTTGCGGCTACGGTCCCCGCCTGCCGTTCTTAGTCATTTCGCCGTTTGCCAGGCAGAACTACGTGGACCACAACCTTATGGACCAGACCTCCATCCTTCGTTTCATCGAGGATAACTGGTCGCTCGGACGCATCGGCGATCAGTCGTTCGATACCCTCGCAGGCTCCCTCCTCGATTCCTTCGATTTCTCGGCCAGCCATCCCAAACCCCTCCTCCTCGATCCGGGCAGCGGTGAACCATCAGGGAAATGATTCGAAACCGGTCTACCGCGCGCTTCCCGTGGAGTGGACAATAACCGCCACCCTCCTCATCGCAACCGGTTTGTTTTCCGCCGCGTGAGGGCTGGTTCCAGCCAGCTTTCCCCTCGTTCCCTACATCCCTCCGGTGCGGTTACCTGAGGGCCGCCGTTTCCCCGGAGCATCATGCTGCTCGAAAACCTCCGCTAGCCCCGTTCCGCCCGTCCCCCTTCTTCTGAATTGTTAAGGGTGCTTATCTTCAGATAGTTAGGCCGTCACGCCGGCGGCTCGCACTGCTCCCCGTGCTATATCTTGAAACGGAGGGCTCCCGAGGTAGCTCTAGACTAGCGGGTTGCGGAAAAAGGCTCACAGAGGGCTCCTGGCAGGCGAAAACGCCTGCCCCACCCAGCGCAGAATCAGGAGCTTGCGGAGCCAGGTGGGGCAGGCATTCAGCCTGCCGAAGCCTTTTTCCGCAGCCTGCTAGCGCCGGCGCACACCCAATTGGGTTCGTTCCGTCATTTTTCCCGCACCGGCACCGCCGCTGCCGCCCGGCCCCGGAACCAGTTCGTTCCGTCATTTCTCCCGCAGCCGCGAGCCGTTGCGCCCGCGCCAACCCCGGCGTCCCGAATGGGTTCGTTTCCCGTTCCTTATCTGCCTTGTTTTGTTTGACAAAGGCGGGAAAAATGGGTTCGTTCCGTAAATTTTCTATGTTTCCGCTTGACAGGCCTTCATTCATTCGTATAATTGAATCAGTTGTTTCAATCAATCGTATGATCGACACCAAACAGCGCATTCTCGATACCGCCGAACGCCTCTTCGCCGAACGCGGCTACGACGCCGTCTCCCTCCGCCACATCATCGCCGAGGCCGGCGTCAATCTGGCAGCCGTGCACTACCACTTCGGCTCCAAGGAAGACCTGCTGGGCGAGGTCGTGCTGCGTAAGATCGGGCCCGTAAACGAGGCCCGCCTGGCTGCGTTGGATCAGGCCGAAAAGGAAGCCGCCGGCGCGCCCGTTCCCGTCGAGCGCATCCTGCGGGCGTTCCTCATGCCCACCCTATCGGTGGCCCGGCGGAGCCCCGACTTCGCCAAGCTCATGGGGCGGCTGGTCTCCGAAGGCCACATCGAACGCCTCGCCGCCCAGCGCTTTCGCCCCATGCTCGAGCGCTTCGTGCCAGCCCTCGCCCGCAGTCTCCCGGCCCTCACCCGCGAAGAACTCGGCTGGCGGATTTACTTCATGTTTGGCGCCGTCTCCCGCGCGCTGTGCGGCGAATCCCAAATTTGGCTGACGGGCGCCGTGGACGACCTCGGCGACCGCATTCAAAGGTTGATCGCTTTTCTGAGCGGCGCTTTCGCAGCGCCTCCCGCCAGGCAAGCCGCTCTCGAAGCGGAACAGGTTGAGGTGACCAAATGAAGCCCATCAAGCTGGCATGCATGTGCATCGCCGCCGCCGTAGCCGCGGCTCAGAGCGTCCCGAGCGGTCCTCTGGACTTAAGCCTCAAGCGGGCCGTCGGATTGGCCTTATCGCCTGAGGGCAGCGCCCGCATTCAGATCTCCGATGAAGCTCTCAAGCAGGCCCAGTCGCGCTCCGCCCAAGCCCGCGCCGCGCTGCTGCCGGATATCGAATCGTCCTTCACCGACCAGAGCCGCACCGAAAACCTCCAGGCCCTCGGTCTGGGCAATCTGGCCCTGCCTATCCCCGGATTCCAGATTCCCGCCTTCGTCGGTCCGTTTACCACCGTGGATGCGCGCGTCACCGGAAGCCAGTCGGTCTTCGATTTCAGCTCCATCCGCCGCTTCCAGGCCGCCAAGGTAGCGGTTACGGCCGCCCGTTCGGATAACGGCAACACCGCCGAGCAGGTGGCCGCGCAGGTCGCCCTGGCCTATCTCGCCGCCGTCAAAGGCGACACGGATGTGGAAAGCGCGCGCGCCAACGTCACTCTGTCCGAGGCGTTAGTGCGGCAGGCCGAACTTCAGAAAGAGGCCGGCACCGGAACCGGCATCGAAATCACCCGCGCCCGCGTGCAGCTTGCCAACGACCGGCAGCACCTGCTGGTGGCCGAGAACGCCCGTCACAGCGCCCACCTGCAATTGCTCCGCGCCATGAACATGCGCCTCGATACCGATGTCAACCTGGTGGACAAGCTGCAATACATTCCCGTGGACCCCATCACCATCCAGCAGGCACGGTCGCAGGCTCTCAAGGACCGCCCCGATCTCCAGGCCCAGCGCGAGCGCGAGCGAAACGCGCGCCTTTCGGCCAGCGCCACCAAACTGGAGCGCCTGCCTTCGGTGCATGCCTTCGGCGATTACGGCTCCATCGGAAGCGCCCTGGACAATTCGTTGCCCACCCGCACGGTCGGAATTTCGGTCAACGTGCCGCTCTTCGATGGCGGACGGCGCGATGCCCGCCGGGAAGAAGCCGCCTCCCAATACCGCACCGAGCGCGTGCGCTCCAGCGACCTGGAAGAGCAGATCGAGCTCGATGTCCGGCTGGCGCTCGACTCGCTCCAATCGGCCGACGACCAGGTGAAGGTCGCCCGCGACGGCCTGGAGCTTTCCGAAAACGAGCTCACCCAGGCGCGCCGCCGGTACGAAGCCGGGGTGGCCATCAGCCTGGAGGTCACCGACGCGCAGACCCGTCTCGAGCGGGCTCGCGACAACCAGACCGAAGCGCTCTACAGCTACAACGTCGCGCGCATTCAACTGGCCCAGGCCATGGGCCGGGTCAGGGAAGCGGTTCAGTAGCAAAGCGAGGAAACCATGCGTAAACGAATCCTTTTAATTTTCCTGGTAGTGGCTGCCGCGGGCGCCGGGGTCTACGCCATTCGCGAAAGCGGTCGCGGGCCGGACAACCGCATCGTCGTCTCCGGCAACATCGAGTTGACCGAAATCAACATCGGCTTCAAAACCGCCGGGCGCCTGATCGAGCGCGACG
>JASHSS010000644.1 GCA_030038565.1 Bryobacteraceae bacterium | reverse complement strand
AAGCCTGCCCCACCTCTCACCGCTTTTATTGGCGGCCATCGGCGGTCTCCATGGCTTTCAGGAAAATATCTTCCAGCGAATCGCGCTTGTGGTTCAGGCGGCGGATCTGCACATTCTGGGCGGCGGCTACTTCGTACAGCCGGCGCACCTCCAGGCCGTCCGGCAGCACCAGTTTCACCCGGCCCTGCGCGCCGGGAGCGGTCTCGCAGCCCAGCGTGCGCACGGCGTCGAGGAAATTACCGTTCGACTCGCCGCGGGTTTCGATCTCCAGAAAGCGGCGGTTGGAGCGGCGCTCCTCTTCCAGGTTGCAGAACGCCGCCACGCGGCCGTCCTTGAGAATCAGCACCTGGTCGCAGCACTCCTCCACGTCGCGCAGCAGGTGCGAGGAGAGGATCAGGTGCAGATCGCCGCGATCGCGTATCTCTTGAATGAGCTGGATCATGCGGCTGCGGGCAGGCGGATCCAGACCGTTGGTGGGTTCGTCCAGAAACAGCAGCTTGGGGCCGTGGGCAATCGCCTGCGCCAGCTTGGCGGATTGCTTCATGCCCAGCGAATAGGTGCCCAACGCGCGGTAGCGCACCTCGCCCAGCCCGACGTAGAAAAACGCCTCATGGGCGCGCTCCAGGGCGTGCTCGGACGGCAGGCCGGCCAATTCGGCCATCAGCCGCACGAAGCGCACGCCGGTCATGGAGGAAATGAAGGCGTCGTTTTCCGGCATGTAGCCGATCAGGCTGCGCACCTGGCGCGCCTGGCTGCGGATGTCGCGGCCGAAAATGCGCGCCGTTCCGGCCGAGGGAGCGTGAAAGCCCAGCAGGGTGTTCAGCAGGGTGCTCTTGCCGGCCCCGTTGGGGCCCAGCAGGCCGATCGAGCGGCCCGTCAGAGAGGCCTTCAACTGCTTGAGGATGACCCGTGTGCCGAAGCGCACTTCCAGGCCATCCAGGTCGATTACCGGCTCCATTACTTATTTATAAACGCAGGCTGGCGGCGGTGTGTTCCCTGGAACTGGGGAAAGGGCACCACGTTGCCCACCATCCCCATGAGGTTGCCGCCCATAAGGCTCGCAATCCCCTGCCCCAGACCGTTGCCGTTCCCGGAAAGGGTGATGCGGTCGGGTTCGCCGTAAGCCGCCAGGAATAGCGGCTTCATGTGGGCCAAGCCCTCCAGGGGGTTGCCCTGGCCTGCGCGGCCCTGCGGTACGAATGCACCCAGCAGGTTGGCCAGCGGAGCCAGCGTAGTGCCCAGGTTTTCGTACATCACCAGCGAGAAATTGTCGTGCCGGTCGTGCGGCTCGAGGGCCACGAACTGGGCCGAGTGGGAAATGTTCGCCGCGGTGGTCTTCACCTGGATGGCGTGCGATACCAGCGCCCGCGTGAGGCCGGCGATCAGGTAGCCATCGGCGAAGGTGTAGTGCACCTCCGTCAGCGGGTTGGGGTCGGCGCCCGCGATCATGTAATACGCGCGCCCATCCACGGTCTCCCTGGAGGTGCGCAACGGCTTGCCGCCGGCTGCGACGGTGTGCTGGTTGTAGGCCGCCACGGCCTTTTCCACGGTTGCCTCGAAACGCACGGGGTCGTAGACCTCGGCCACGAGTTTGATGGAAGGCACCGGGAAGGCCGGCCCATCCAGAGACAGCGAGAACTCCCCGCCCAGGGTTCCGGCCAGGTCGTCGTGCAGATCGAAGCCCAGCTCGCGGTGGAGGTTGTCGAAAAGCTTCTGCGTCTCGGCCGGGGAGCGCTGCTGCATAGTGACCATCTCATCCAGAATGGCGGCCGGGTCCTTCACCGTGGCGGCGGCCACCACCGTGGCCTCCGGCGAAATGTAATCCAGCGATCCCAGCGGCGCGGGCTCGGCCAGCCAGGAGGCGATGCCGGTGCGCGGCCCGTCGAAGCCCACCGAGGCCGACATCTCCATGTGCCCGCCGATTTCCTTCTGCTCGCACACCAGATAGCGCACCGCCGCGATGGGGTGGACGGCGACCCGCGAAAGATCGGCGCACAACAACAGGCCCGCGCCGTTGCGGAATGATTCCTGGATGCGCGCGAAAAACGGCGTGCCCTGAATGCTGGGGGCCGTATCGAGCGAGGCGGCCAGCGCATCCACGCTTTCTTTGGAGCACCCGAAAACCACCAGCGAGCCGTGCGTCACGCTGTAAAACCCGGGCGCGTTCTGTTTCAGAAACGCGGCGAACCCATCGCGGCGGACTTCCGCGATCAACGCCGGCGGCTGCACTTTGCCATCCGGCCCGGTGAAGCCGGCGATATCGATTTCATCCCCCAGGTAATCGGAAGCCGCGCGAAGTTTCCCGATCAGCGGCTCGATGGCCGCCCCGCGCTCCGTCCACCATTGGCGGAGTTCGGGGCTTTCGTCCAGCCGCGAGTGCAGCTCGGCCTGAGCCTCTCCCAGATACTCCGAGAGGTTCGGAATGCTGGCCAGAAACATGGTGGAGGCCGGCAGGTGCGCCACCAGCTTGCTCGAATAGCGCAGCGCCGGCAGATGAATCTGCTGGAGGCCCGCGCGCAGCTTGTCCAGCTCCTTATAAAGCTGGTCGCGATCGCGGCTCCAGGAAATGTCCTCTTTCACCGAAACCGGCTCGATGGAGGGGCTGGTGACAGCCTGGTCTCCCGGGTGCAGAATCTTCTCCTGGTTGTCCTGGGAAACGTGCACTTCGCCTTCCACCACCGAAACCCGCGAGCCCTTGGCGCCCGCGCTGACGCTGAAAATGGTGCC
>JASHSS010000643.1 GCA_030038565.1 Bryobacteraceae bacterium | reverse complement strand
TTGCGGCCAGCGAGGTACCGCCTGAAATCCGGATGCGCCCTGTGGGCACGGTTCGCTGACGTCGGGCGGGGTGGGCGAGCTGTGTGGGCGGGCTGGGCGGCCGCGCCGGTTTAGGAGTTTTTGGGGAAAGGGAAAGCCATGGGAGCTGAAGCGGCACCCGCAGTGAGGGCGCCACGGACGGCGCGCCGCGCGGCGGCCAACGGATATCCGCCTCCGGCTGCGGCAGCGGCCACGGCGCTCACCAGCGAGCAGGAGCGGGTGTTGCTGGAGCATCTGCCGATCGTCCGCTTTCTGGCCCGGCGCATTCACGAGCGGCTGCCGCAGCACGTCGACATCGAGGACCTGGTTTCGGCCGGCGTGGTGGGGTTGATGGACGCGTTTGCCAAATTTGATCCGGCCAAGAAGGTACAGTTCCGCAGCTACGCGCAGTTCCGCATCCGCGGCGCGATTCTCGACAGCCTGCGCACGCTCGACTGGAGCCCGCGCGAGCTCCGGCGCAAAGGCCGCGCCGTCGAAGAAGCGATCCGCGTGCTGACCGCGCGTTTGGGCCGCGCGCCCGGAGAGGCCGAGATCGCCGCCGAGATGGGGATCGGGCTCGAGGAGTACCAGCAGCTGCTGGGCGATTTGAAGGGCCTGGAGATCGGCACGCTGCATGCGGAGCGCAACGAGAGTTCGGGCGAAGAAGAGCTGGCCTATGTGCCCGGACGGCCCGAAGAGGATCCACTCTTCCGCTGCCTGCGCAGCGAACTCCAGGAGCGGCTGGCCGGCGCCATCGCGCACCTGCCCGACCGCGAACGCCTGGTAATGACGCTCTATTACTACGAAGAGATGACCATGCGCGAGATTGGCCTGGCGCTGGGCGTGGTGGAGTCGCGTGTTTCGCAGGTGCACGCCTCGGCGGTGGTGCATCTGCGCGCCGCTTTGCGCGACCTGGCCGGACGCGGCCTGGCGGAGGCCAGGGCGCGAAAGAAATAACCGCCGCAGAGGCGGGCCGCGCGCACGAGGAACCGGGGAAGGAATGCGGAGGCGAATGAATACGGAGAGGAATGAATCTTGACCGAGAAGACCCTCAAGCAGGATGAAATCGATGCTCTGTTCGAGGCCGCGCGGTCGACCACGCCCGACGCGGCGCAGAGCGAAGTGCGCCTCAAGGTGCTGCCGTACAGCTTCGCGTCGGCAGGCCAGATTTCGAACGAGCAGTTGCGGGCCATCAGCATGCTCAACGATCTGTTTGCGCGCAATCTTACCCACAACCTGGCGGCCTGGCTGCGCACCCGCTTCCAGGTCAACCTGGTTTCGGCCGAGCAGATCCAGTTCAACGAGTTCCTGCTGCGCATTCCCGAGATCAGCTACGTGGCTTCGGTGCGGCTGGAGCCGCTGGGCGCGGCAGCGGTGCTGCAACTGGATCTGGGGCTGGCGCCGCCCATCATCGATCTGCTGTTGGGCGGAGACGGCAAGGACGGCCCCTTGCGCGAAGTCACGGACATCGAGGAGTCGATTCTGGCCAGCGTGGTGGAAGTGGTGTGCCGCGAGCTGACCGTTGCCTGGCAGCCGGTGGGCCTGAGCTTTAATTTCGAGCGCCGCCAGATGCAAACCCAGGTGGGGCGCATCATCTCGGTCACCGAGAAGACGCTTTGCCTGAGCTTTGAAATTCGCATGCCGCACAGCTCGGGATTGCTGAATCTGGCCTTTCCCGCGGTGGTGGCCAACACCATCCTGCGGCGGCTGACCACCGACTGGGGCCGGCGACGCCGCCACACCGGCGAAGCGCGGGCGCACATGGAAGCGGCGGCGCGGCGCATCCGTTTTGGCTGTTCGCTGCAGCTGCCCAGCGTGTCCCTGGCGGCGAGCGCCCTGGAAAAGCTCGAGCCCGGTCATTTGCTGCGGCTCAATGTAGGCGCGGGTGCGCTCTCCGAGTGGCGCGTGGGCGGCCAGCCGCTCTCTCTGGCCCGCGCCATGCGCCGCGGCGTCCACCGCGCTGCCTCCATTGAGCGCGGCCTGCCTGCCACGGAGAGCCGGCCATGAAAACCTACGGCGAGGGCTGGGCGAGTGTGGCCGCGGCTTTGTTTTCGCAGGCCTTGGCGGGTGAGCCGGAGCTGGTAGAGGCGCTCGCGGTTCCCTTGCCGCCCGGAGCGTTTGGATTTGCCGCGGATTTGGCAGGCGATGCCCAGGGCCGCTTCGCCGTGCTTGTCGAAGGCGCGGCTCTGGAGACGCCGCTGGTAGGCGAAGGGGTGGATCAGAGGAGCGGCTGGAAGGAGCTGCTGCGCGAAACCTTCGATGCTGCCTGCGGCGAGCTGCTGGCCCGAACCGGCAAGAAATGCCAGGTCGCCGCGTTCGAAGAGATCACAGAGCTCAAAAAACCGGCCCGCGCCTTTCATCTGCGTTCCGGCGATCGGGCGTGGACCCTGCTGGTTGAGGATGAAGTGCGCATGGCCGAAGCGGAGCGCGCTGCAGCGGCCGCCAACGCGGCTCCCGAAGCCGCGGCCGCGACGACCAACCCGGCGGCGACCGCTGCTTTGAGCTCCGGGCTGGAGTTGCTGCTCGATGTCGAGCTCGAAGCCACGCTGCGCTTTGGTTCCCGCGAGATGCCCCTGGGAGACATTCTCGAGCTGGGGCCGGGCGATGTGGTGGAGCTCGATCGCCATGTCTCCGATCCCGTGGATTTGATTGTGGGCGACAAGATTGTGGCGCGTGGCGACGTGGTCCTGGTCAACGGCAACTTCGCGCTGCGCGTGACCGAAGTAGCCGCGCCCCGCAAGCGGCTGGAGAGCATCCGATGCCTCTTCTGAGGCGGTCTGCGGGGACGGGCGGCACAGCCGGAAGCGCAACGGTGCGCGACAGGCAAATTGCCGCAGCCGCCCCGGCATGGCCAGGCACCTCGCCGGCGGGCATTTGGGCCGGGGTCTTTCGCGCCTGCGCCAATCCTGCATGCAGTTATGGGTGGCTGCGCCCGTGGCGCAGCCGCGCGGTGCCGGTTTTTGAGGCCGGCTGGTGCTGTTCCGAGGAATGTACGCGGGCGCAAATCGAAGCGGCCGTGAGCCGCGAAATGGATGCGCCGTCGCGCGTCCGCGAAGGCCACCGCCACCGCATTCCTCTTGGCCTGGCCATGATGGAGCAGGGCTGGATCACGCAGCAGGCTTTGCGCGCGGCCCTCGACAGGCAGCGTGAGGCGGGGTTCGGCAGGCTGGGAGAATGGCTGGTGCGCCTGGAGGCTGCCAGCGAGGAGCAGGTGACGCGCGCTCTTGGCTTGCAGTGGGGCTGCCCGGTGCTGGAAATCGACGCCCAACATCCCGAAGCGTTGAGCGCGCTCCTGCCGCGGCTTCTGGTCGACGCCTACGGCGCGCTCCCTTTGCGCGTGGCTGCAGGCAGAATCCTTTATCTGGGGTTCGAAGACCGCATCGATCCCGCGCTGGCGCTGGCCGTGGAACGGATGACGGGGCTGCGCGTGGAAGGCGGCCTGGTGCGGGAGTCCTGTTTCCGGCCGGCGCATGCGCGCATGCTTGAGGCGCGCTTTCCCGCGCTGGAGCTCGTCGATGCCGCGTCGGAATCGGTTCTCGCCTCCGCCTTGACACGGACGCTGGAGCAGGCGCGTCCAGTGGAATCGCGGCTGGTGCGCGTGCACGATTGCCTGTGGCTGCGCTTGTGGTTGCGCCCGCAGCGCGGGCCCGTGCCCGAGCTGGGCTCGATCCGCGACGTGATTGGTTCGACCTGTGTGCACTGACAGACCTGCGGCCGAGGTTGCGCAGGCGCCCGTGGCTGGCCGAAGTTGCGGAGGCGCCAGGGCGGCAGCGGTTGCGAAGGCGCGGCGGGCGGAGCTTGCGGAGGCGAGCAGGCTGCTGGGCGGCGAGCCGAAGCTCTTCTCATGATTCTGGCGAAACTGCCGATAAAAATCGCAAGGGAGCTTGGGCATGAGCGAAATTCGCGCTCTGATCGTGGACGATTCCTCGGTGATGCGCAAGATTGTCGAGCGGGCACTGCGCCAGGCCGGCTTGGATCTCGAGGTGGTGCACGAGGCAGGGACCGGCAGTGAAGGACTGGAGCAGTTGAAAGCTCATTCCGTCGATCTGATTCTTTCCGACATCAACATGCCGGTGATGGATGGGTTGGAATTTCTGCGCCAGATTCGGGTTCAGAATCTCGCGTCGGGCGTTCCCGTCATCATGATCACCACGGAATCGAGCGAAGAGCACGTCAAGCAGGCCATTCAGGCGGGAGCGCGCGGCTACATTCGTAAACCCTTCACGGCCGAGCAGATCAAGGAGCGGGTGCTGCCACTGGTGCGGGCGGCTTGAGTACGGCAGTCGATGTGACGTAGCGGAGAAGGGCGTCAGCGCGCAGTCGAAGGCCGCTGGAGCTTTGAAAGAGGAGCACGCCATGTGGCTGAACGGAGTGCGTGCAGCCGCCGTTGCCTGCAAGCCTGGCGGCGCAGGAGAAGGGGAGCCATCGATGGCGGTATCGTTGCGTGAATCCGTGCAACGGGTCTCGGACCCGCGGAACCTGGATGCAAGTGTGGAAGAGGTCTTCCGGCTGATGTTGGGCATCGAGTGCACCTGCGATCCGGGGTCCACGATCGGGGACAAAGAGTCGGTGACCGCGGTGGTGGGCTTTGGCGGCCTGTTGAGCGGGGCCTGTGTTCTGCGCATGGGAGCCAGGACCGCCATGAAGATGGTGGCCAAGATGACGGGCATGGAATTCGGCGAGGTCGACGACACCGTCAAAGACGGTCTGGGCGAAATCTGCAACATGCTGGCCGGAGCGTGGAAGGGCAAGGTGCCGGAGCTGTCTGCCAACTGCGGCCTGTCGATCCCGGCAGTCATTAGCGGCCGCGATTACTGTCTGCACGTGCAGGCCCCGGAGTTTCAGGTGCATCACGTCTACCGCTTTGACGAGGAGTCGTTCGAAGTCACCATCGTCTGCGACGGTCTGCAGTAGCCTCGCGGCGCGGAACGCGCCTGCCCCGGTGCGAACAGGATCCAGGTTGGCCCGGTCAACGCGAACATCCGCCTCAGCGCACGCTGACTCGCTAACTCGCCAGGACAGCCTAAACTGGGAGACGCAGCAAGGGAGTGCGTATGGCATTCGAAGTCCACAGCGTCTGTCCCTATTTCGAGGTCTACGATATGCCGGCCTCGCTGCGTTTTTACATCGATCAGCTCGGCTTCACGCTCCTGGACCACTCTCCGCACCTGGGGGGCGATCCTTACCGCTTCCACTGGTGCTGGCTGCGCCTCGGCGGCGCCGATCTGATGCTGAACGACGTCTACGAATTTGACGAGGAGCGCCCCTCGCGCGAGGAGCACCTGCGGCAGCGCGGGCATCGCGATACCTGCCTCTTCTTCGGCTGTCCCGGCGTCGACGCGGCTTACGCGGAGCTGACCGCGCGCGGCGTGGTCATCGATCGGCCTCCCAAAGTGGCGCCCTACGGCATGAAGCAAATGTATTTCAAAGACCCTGACGGCTTCGGCCTCTGCTTCCAGTGGAAAGCGGGGTAACGCGGTCCCAGCAGCAACGATGCCCCCCGAGGATTTTGCATGGTCTGAGGTGAGCGCGCTCTGGGCCTCGATTTCCAACGCTAATTCCTTCTAATCTTCCCCCCATCCCTTCGGCCCCCCTTCTGCAGCAGATCCCTCCGCAATGGACAGCGGCTATTACGCGGCGATGACCGGACTGGTGGCGCGTACCCAGGCTCTGGACACGGCGGCGGCCAATCTGGCCAACGCTCAGACGCCTGGCTATCGCGCCGAGCGGGAGTTTTTTCGATCGGTGCTGCTGGGGCCCGATGCGCTGGACTCCCAACTGGGCGAGACCGTGAACAACTACGGCCTGCTGGGCGGCGACCGGCTGAGCATGGCGCAGGGCGCGCTCGAGCAGACCGGCGATCCGCTGGATATGGCCATTGAAGGCCAGGGATTCTTCATGTTTCAGGCGCCCAACGGCGTGCGCTACACGCGCGACGGCAGTTTTCACCGCGCCCAGGATGGAAGGCTGGTGACCCAGGCCGGCGAGCCGGTGCTGACCGCAGCCGGCCAGCCGATTCTGCTGCCGCCGGGCGAGGTCTCGGTGGGCAGCGATGGATCGATCTCAGTGGCGGGCGGTGTGGTGGCCGCAGTGGGAGTAGTGACATTTCCCGCCGGCACCGAGCTCACGCCGGAAGGCGCCAATCGCTACATTGCGCCCCAGGGCGTGACGGCCGTGCCGGCCAAAGACGCTTCGGTGCACCAGGGAGCGGTGGAGGCAGCCAACCAGGATGTAGTGCAGGGTTCACTCGATCTGGTGATGATGCAGCGCCAGGCGGAGATGATGCAGCGCGCACTCACCGTCTTCCACACCGAGTTCAACAAGTTTGCCACCGAAGACCTGCCCAAAGTGTGAGAGAAGCAGGGCGCAAGGCAGCAAGGGAGCAAACGGCCACCGGCAACTACGAACTGTGAACTCTGAATTGAGGGAGCCACGATGATTCGAGCCTTGTACACCGCAGCCAGCGGCATGAGCGCGCAGCAGCTGAACCTCGACACCATTGCCAACAACCTGGCCAACTCGTCGACCACTGGTTTCCGGCAGTTGCGCCTGCAGTTCCAGGACATGGTGTACCAGAACCTGGTGACACCCGGCGCAGCGCAAAGCCAGAACACGATTTCGGCGGGGCTGCAGATCGGCCTGGGGACCAAGCCCGCGGCCACGGAAGTGATCAATACTCAGGGCGAGCTGAACGAGACCGACAATCCTCTCGATCTCGCCATCCAGGGCGCGGGCTTCTTTCAGATCCAGCGGCCCGACGGCAGCATTGCCTACTCGCGCGCCGGCCAGTTCCAGCTCAACAACCAGGGCACATTGGTCACCTCCGACGGCGACCCCCTGATTCCCACCATCACCATTCCCACCAATGCCACCGCAGTCACCATCACGCAGTACGGCGTGGTGAACGCGACGCTGGCCGGCCAGCAGAACCCGTCGCAGCTGGGGCAGATTCAATTGGCCACCTTCCCCAATCCCGGCGGCCTCGAGAGCATGGGCAACAACCTGCTGCAAGCCACCTTGAACTCCGGCGATCCGGTGCTGGGAAACCCCGGCGGATCGGAAGGGCTGGGCACGCTGCAGCAGGGCTACCTCGAAAACTCCAATGTGGACGTGGTGACGGAATTCGTGCAGATGGTGCTGGCGCAGCGGGCCTACGAATCGAATTCCAAAGTCATCAAGGCCGCCGACGATATGTATTCGCAAGTGAACAATATGACGCACTGATGTGCAGGCGTTGGTTGAAGGTTTGGCGAAAGAACAGGCGGCAACGATGCATTTCAGGATAACCACGGCGCAGACCGACTTGATGCAGGCTGACATCCCCACGGTTTCTACTCAACTTTCCCTGGCCGAGACACAGCAGACGGCGCTCGAAGACGTGATTGCGGAGCTCGAATCATCGTCGAACGACCTGTTCACCAAACTGCAGCCGTGAGTTCGCGGCCGGCAAACAAGGATGG
>JASHSS010000642.1 GCA_030038565.1 Bryobacteraceae bacterium | reverse complement strand
GCGGAGGAAGTGAGGTTGCAATAGGGAGGGGCCGCCGCTACTCCACCACTTCCACTCGCGTCACGATCTCCTCCCGCGGCACCAGTGCAGACCAGTAGGCCACAATTTCCCGCACCACCGGGCGGCCTTCGCCGAAGCCCGTGGCGCCGGGAGGGCCGTTCAGCACCAGCGGAATCAGTTCGCGGGTGAAGCGGTCTACGGCGTTTTTGTGGGGGCCGCGAACGCCGATGCGCAACTGCACTTCGGGGGGATCCGGATTGGGCGCGGCCGCCGGACCGTGGCAGGCATTCAGGCCGAAGTATTCGGTATAGATCTCCTCGAAGGCCAGCCCTAGCTGGCGCAGCCGTTCGCGCACGATGCGGTCGGCGGCGGCCGCCTTTTCGAGCGCCTGCGGCCACGAATAGACCAGCGTGCCGATGGCCTTCCATCCATTGGCGTAGCTGATCGAAAGCTTCAGCGTAGGCGGGCGCGGGCCGCCGCGGATGCCGCTCGCGCGCACCCGGTCGCCTCCTAAATCGCGCAGCCGGATGCTGGTGAAATCCGCCACGCAATCGGGCGTGATGTAGTGTTCGGGGTCGCCCAGTTCGTAAAGCAACTGCTCCTTCACCACGTCGCTGGTGACGCGCCCTCCCGCGGCGGGATGCTTGGTGACCGAGAACGAGCCATCCGGTTCGGCCTCGACGATAGGGTAGCCAATGTTGGCCATATCGGGGATGGTCTGCCAATCCACCTGGCAATTGCCGCCGGTCGTTTGCGCGCCGCACTCGATGATGTGGCCGGCGATGGTTCCGGCGGCCAGGCGGTCGAAATCCTCGGGCTGCCAATGGAAGCGATGGATCATGGGCGCGAGAGTGAGGGCGGTATCGGTGGAACGCCCGGCCACCACCACATCCGCCCCGGTGGCCAGGGCCTCGGCCAGCGGAAATGCGCCGATGTAGGCGTTGGCGCTGAGCACCCGCGAGCGAATCGAAGCCAGCGGCGCGCGGGTGTCCATGTCGCGCATCTCGTAGCCCTTGGCCAGGAACTCGTCCAGCCGCGCGTAGATGTCGTCGCCGGTCACCACAGCCACCTTGAGGCCGGGCGCGAGCCGCACCACTTCCCGGGCGCAGGCCAATGGATTCACCCCGCCGGCATTGGCCACGATGTGCACACCCCGGTCGCGGATGGCGCCGGCCAGGCGCGCGACCAGGGGCGGAAAATCGCGCGCGTAGCCAAGCTGCGGATCGGCCTGCCGCTGCTTCTGCAGGATCGACATGGTGATCTCGGCCAGGTAATCCAGCACGATGTAATCGATCGGGCCCTGTTCGGCCAGGCGGACCGGCGCCTCCAGCCAGTCGCCCCAGAAACCCTGTCCATTGGCGATGCGGATCATCACGCCTCCCGGGGAGCGGACCCGCAGGCATCCAGCGCGCAACTGAGCACGGCGCGGGAATCCAGGGGGTCGATGACCCCGTCGGTGTGGCCGCGCGCGGCGGCGTAGCGGGCGTCCAGCCAGCGTTCGTAGTCGGCGCGAGTGCGGGCAATGGTCTCCTGCAATTCCTGGGGCGGCTCCACGCCCTTGTACTTTTCAAGTTCGGCGGCGAACAGCGCGTTGACAGCCGATTCCCCCTCCATCACACCGATACGCGCGGTGGGCCAACTGAAGGTGAAATTCGGATCGAATCCCTGGCCCGCCATGGCGTAGTAACCGGCGCCGCTGGCGTGGTTCAAGGTGAGCACCAGCTTGGGCACCGTGGCGCAGGCCATGCTCTCCACCATTTCGGCGCCGGCCCGGATGATGCCTTCGCGCTCGGCCTCCGGCCCAACCATGAATCCGGAAACATCCTGGAGATAGATCAGCGGCGTCGCCAGGCGTTCGGCGGTCTCCACGAAGTAGGCCACCTTGCGGGCGCTCTCGGTGTAGATGATTCCGCCGATCCGCGGGCGGCCTTCGGCTTTCAAAAACCCGCGTCGGTTGGCGATGACGGCCACCGGACGGCCGCACAGGCGCGCATTGGCGCACAGCATTTCGGGTGCAAATTCGGGCTGGAATTCGGAATAATCATCGGCGTCGAAGATACGGAGCAGAATGTCTTCCATGCTATAAGGCAGGCGATGATCGGCGGGCAGGACGCCACCGATTTCGGCCGGATCGCGGGCCGGCGCGCTTCCGCAAGCGCTCGACGCGGGGGCTTGCGGCAACTGCCGGAAACGCTCGCGGATGAGCGCCAGGCATTCCGCATCGCCGGCCGCCATGTAGTGGGCCACGCCGCTCACGGCGGTATGCAGGCGCGCGCCGCCCAGAGGCTCCTGGCCGATGGTCTGGCCGGTGGCGCCCTTCACCAGGTTGGGGCCGCCCAGCCCCATGAAACTGACCCCCTCCACCATGATGATGATATCGCTGAGCGCCGGCAGGTAGGCGCCGCCGGCGATGCACGGCCCCATTACCGCGGCGATTTGCGGAATACGCAGCTTGCGGCGCATCAGCGAGTTGTAATAGAAAATCCGGCCGGCGCCATATTTGCCCGGAAAGATGCCGTCCTGGTAAGGCAGGTTGACGCCCGCCGAATCCACCAGGTACACGATGGGCAGGCGGTTGCGCATGGCGACTTCCTGGGCCCGCAGAATCTTGGTGATGGTTTCCGGCCACCATGCGCCGGCCTTCACGGTGGCGTCGTTGGCCACGATAACGGCGGGCCGACCCTCGATCCGGCCGACGCCGGTCACCACCCCCGCCGCGGGCGCCTGGCCGTCGTAGAGGTCGTAGGCGATGAGCAGGCCGATTTCCAGAAAGCGCGCGCCCGGGTCTAGCAACGCGGCGATGCGCTCGCGCGCGGTCATTTTTCCGGCCCGGTGCTGCTTGTCGATGCGCGTCCGGCCGCCGCCTTCCCGAAGGCGCTCCTCGAGCGCGTGCAGCTGTTCGACCAAGTGGCGCATGTGCGCCTGGCTGGCGATATCCACGGCTATTTGAGCCGCGAGAAATCGGTCGGATCCATAAAGACCGACTCCACCTTCACCACGATTTTGCCATTGGCCTCGGATTCGGCCGAGACTTTCTGCCATTCCGGGTCGGCGCGGAAGGCGGCCCAGTTCTTGGTGGCCTGCTCGCGGCTGGCATGGGCAATGATGTAGATGAGCGTGTTCTTGGAGCGCTCGGGGTCTTCCGGAACCCAGTAGCCGATGCTCTCCATGCCATGGCGTTTGAAGATCTCGATGGTGTGATCGCGGAAGCGGGCTTTGAGGGCCTCCAGTTTGCCCTCGTTGCAGGTGTAGGTGCGGAGTTCGAAAACGCGGTT
>JASHSS010000057.1 GCA_030038565.1 Bryobacteraceae bacterium | reverse complement strand
GAAATCCGCCGCATTCCGCACGCGTCCATGGTTATGAAGGTCCAGGTGACGGGTGGTTTCGTGGCGGTCAAACGCGAACCGGAAGACGGGTGGTTTCAATGCGTCCGGAAGGGCAAGACCAAAAGAGGTGCGGCGGATTGCGGCCGCGCCATGGCAGGCCGCGGGAGCCATCCACGCTGGCCCGACGCAGGGTCTTTTTTCCGCGGCGCCGGCAGGAGAGCCGGATGCTGCCGGGTTCGCCCATGGGGCGCCCGGCGGGCAGTTCCGGACGGACCGTTCCCCCAGGGTGTACCCGGCGGCGGGCATCGCCAACGCCATGTAGGCGACCTCTTCGAAGCCGGCGCTGGCCGCCGCGGTAAGGAAGGCGAAAGGGATATAGGAACCGGCTGTGGGAGGATCCATGCCAGGCAATCTCAGTCCCGACGATCTGCCGCTTCAACGCATCTACAAATGGGAGCGCGAGCGGCCCGACACAATTTTTCTCACGCAGCCTTATGGCGGCGGCAAGATCCGCGATTGGACCTGGGGCCAAGCCGTGGAGGAAATCCGCCGTATGGCCCACTGGCTGAAAGCGCAAGGCTGGGAACCGGGAAGCCGCGTGGCCATCCTTTCCCGCAACTGCGCCTGGTGGATCATGGCCGATCTGGCCACCTGGATGGCCGGACACGTGGCCGTCCCCATCTTCCCTTCGCTCAAGGGCCAATCCATCCGGCGCCTCGTGGAACACTGCGAAGCCAAAGCCTGCTTCCTGGGCGCCATCGATGAGCGCGAAGCGGCCGAGGCGGCCATCCCGCCCGCCGTGGAGACGGTTCGCTTCCCCAACGCCGCGGCCGGCGAAGGTTCCGGATGGGAAGCGCTGGTGGAGGCCAACCCTCCCATTCACGGCTACCCGGTGCGGGCCGCCGGCGACCTGGCCACCATCATCTACACCTCCGGCACCACGGGCACTCCGAAAGGCGTCATGCACAGCTTCGCCGCCCTGGCTTACGACGCCAGGACCCTCGCCGACCTGATCAATCTCACCGGCCAGGAGCGCGTGCTTTCCTATCTCCCGCTGGCGCACATTGTGGAGCGCGCGGGCATGCAAGGCACCGCCCTCTACCGCGGATACCGCATCTTCTTCAGCGAAGGCATTGAGACCTTCCTGGCCGATCTGGCGCGCGCCCGCCCCACCATCTTCTTATCCGTGCCAAGGCTGCTGCTGAAGTTCCAGCAGGGCGTGTTCGCCAAGATCCCGGAGCACCGTCTGGAACGGCTGCTCCGAATCCCCATTCTGAACCGTTCGGTGAAGAAACGGGTCCTGCGCAAACTCGGCCTGGACACGGTGGTGAACGCCGCCAGCGGCGCCGCTCCCCTGCCCCCCGAGATCCTGCTTTGGTACCGCAAGTTGGGCCTGAACCTGAAGGAAGGCTACGGCATGACCGAGACGCTGATCACCCACCTGCCCGCCCCCGGGTCCTTTCGGGCAGGATATGTGGGATCGGCCATTCCGGGCGTGGAGGCCAAGCTCGACGAGCATCAGGAACTCCTCATTCGCAGCCCCATGAACATGCTGGGGTACTACAAAGACCTGGCGGGCACGCGGGCATGCTTCACCGAAGAGGGGTTCTTTCGCACCGGCGACCTGGCCCGCATCGAGCCGGACGGCCAGTTGCGGATTATCGGGCGCGTGAAAGAGCAGTTCAAGACCAGCAAGGGGAAGTACGTGATGCCCGCGCCCATCGAGAGTCAACTGATGGCCCATCCGGTGGTGGATGCATGCTGCCTGATGGGCGCCGGCCTGCCCCGGCCGTTCGCGGTGGTGCTGCTGGCCGATGAGGCCCGCCGGGGGACCGCGCGTCCCGACGAGCGTGCCAACGTCGAGCAAACCCTGCTGGACCTGATGAACACGGTCAACACGCAGTTGGATCCGCACGAGCAGCTCGGTTTCGTGGCCGTGGCGCGCGGGCCATGGACGGTGGGCAACGGCATCGTCACGCCCACGCTCAAGATCCGGCGCAATGTGCTGGAGAGCCGCTATCAGCCGTGCGTAGAGGAGTGGATGCGGCAGAATCGCCCGGTGGTCTGGGAAGCGCCGCCGGAAAACGGAGGCGCGGCGGCATTGTAACGGCACCGCAGCAGCGGTTCACGAGCACCCGGCAACCTGTTACATTCAGTTTCAATACCATGTCCGAAAAAGTAGCGGTATTCGACACCACTTTACGGGACGGCGAGCAGGCCGCCGGGACGCGCCTCGGAAGCCGGGAGAAAATCGTCATCGCCAGGCAGTTGGCGCAGTTGAACGTGGATGTGATTGAGGCCGGATACCCGAACTCTTCCCCCGAGGATTTCGAGGCGGTCGAGCGGATCGGCCGGGAGATCGAGGGGCCGGCCATCTGCGCGCTCTCCCGCGCCGTGCCGGCCGATATCGAGGCCTGCGGCAAAGCGCTGGCCGGCTGCAAGCGGCCCCGTATCCATACGGGGATCGGCGCATCGGACATTCACATCGCCGGAAAGTTTCAGGACGAGCGCTACGGCAGAACGCTGGAGGAGAAACGGCGCAAGATTCTGGAAATGGCGGTGGATGCCGTGAAACTCGCCCGCCAGTTCACCGACGACGTGGAGTTCTACGCCGAAGACGCCGGGCGCGCCGAGCGGGCCTACCTGTTTGAAATGATCGGTGCGGTGATTGCCGCCGGCGCCAGGGTGGTCAACATTCCCGACACCACCGGCTACACCGTCCCGGAGCAGTACGGCGCGCTGATCCGTAGCCTGCGCGAGAATGTGCCGGGAATCGATCGCGCCACCATCAGCGTGCACTGCCACGACGACCTGGGGATGGCGGTGGCCAATTCGCTGGCCGGCGTGCTGAACGGCGCCCGGCAAGTGGAGGGCACCATCAACGGAATCGGCGAACGGGCTGGCAATGCCGCCCTGGAAGAGATCGTCATGGCGCTGCGCACGCGCGCGGATTACTTCGGCGTCCACACCGGCGTGGATTCGCGCGAGCTGCACCGCACCAGCCGGCTGGTGGCCGATCTGCTCGGCTTCCAGGTTCCCCGCAACAAGGCCGTGGTGGGCGCCAATGCCTTCTCCCACAGCTCGGGGATCCACGTGGATGGATTCCTCAAACAGCGCGAGACCTATGAAATCATGCGGCCAGAGGATGTCGGCATGGCCGAGAGCAAGGTGGTGCTCACCGCCCGTACCGGCCGGCACGGCCTCGCCGACCGCCTCGCCAGGCTGGGCTACGCGCTGGACGAAAAGGAACTGGAGCAGGCCTACCGCCGGTTTTTGGCCGTGGCCGACAAGAAGCAGGAGGTTTTCGACGAGGATCTTCTGGCGATCGTGCACGACGAGATCCACCCTGTGCCGCCGGTTTACGAGCTGCGGTACCTGCACATTTACAGCGGCACGTCGGCCATTCCGACCGCGACGGTGCGATTGCAGGTGAAGGACGCCACCGGGGAAGGCGCCGCCATCGGCGACGGCCCGGTGGACGCGGTGTACCGGGCGATTGCGCAGGTGACCGGCACTGCGGCGCGTCTCGAGCGCTATGAGATTCGCGCCGTCACCAGCGGCGCCGAAGCCATGGGAGAGGTCACGGTACAGATTGTGGAAGGGGGCCGCAAAGTGGTAGGCCGTGGCGCGTCCACGGACGTCATCGAAGCCAGCGCCAAGGCCTATATCGATGGGTTGAACAGGCTGGCGAGCCTGGCTTCCGCCGCAGCATCCCCGCCGACGGTCGAGCTTTGAGGGTTTGACTCACCGGGGCACATAGGACATCCGAAAGGCCGACAGCAGACGGGTGAAAGGATGAGGATTTAGCGGAAACTCAGGACTCCGGCGCCGCGACCGGCGCCGGTTTCCGTTTAGCACGGTAGAAGTGGAAAAGGCCCAGGGCCATCAGGCCGCCAGCCAGCATCGTCCAGGTGCCTGGTTCGGGAGCGCCGGCAAAGGCATTGCTGCCTCCGTTGATCGTCAATGCGCCGCCATCGCCGACGTTGATGGTATTGTCTCCTACCACCATGCCGTTTATGGTTCCGTCCAGGTCCAACGTGTAATTCGAATTGGCCAGCAAAGTCCCGTTAATGGTGCCTCCCGACAAGGTCACCCCACCGGTTCCGGTTCCCGTGAACACCAGCAGCACGTTTTGCGGAAGGAGACCGCCGGTGAGCAAAATGCTATTACTAGTGCCCAAATCCAGGCTCCCGGAAACCAGCAAAACGAAAATGTCCGAAGCGCTGCCGCTGAGGGTGAGGTTGTCACCGGACGTCGTCAGAGTGATATTACCCGTACCCGTAATATTAACCACGTTCAGCTGCGTCGTAGCGGTTATGGTCGTGTTGGTGTTGTCGATGGCGGCATGTGACGCCGTGGTGGTGAGACCGGTTGCCAGGGTGTAATCGGTGCTGGCATCGGTAACCAGTTCCCCGCCGGACCCGAGTTCCGGAGCGTTGGACAGGCACCCGCCCATGGCTTGACAATTGAGGGTCTGCATGAACGAACCCCCATAATACTCGGTGCCGGACAGCGTGGAACCGGTAAAGGTTATGGTTCCTGAACCCGCCGCGATACCTTCGTTCGCCGTCGAGTTGGTCGTGTTATTGATGCTCGCAGTCGTGGACAATTGCAGCAGATCGATATTGAAGGAGTTCTGCAGTGTGACAAAGCCCGACGCGCACACCGGGGGTGCGAACGCGAAGACCACAGCAGCCACCGCGAAAGTACGAAGAGCCAGGCGTTTTGCGATTTCAGGCAAAATGTCTT
>JASHSS010000641.1 GCA_030038565.1 Bryobacteraceae bacterium | reverse complement strand
GTCTCGAGATGTCCGCTGCCCGCGGCGGCCATCAGAAGAGTGGTGCCGTCCTGTGCCTTGATCTTGGGGTCCGCGCCGCCCGCGATGAGGGCTTTCATGGTTTCCAGCTTGTTGGCGCGCGCGGCCAGCAGGAGCGGGGTCTGCTCACCGCTGACGAAGCGGAAGCCGCCGCCGCCGCGTCCGCCGAAGTTGACTTTGGCGGTTTGGGCGTTGGGCTTGGCTCCCTTGGCGAGCAGTTGCTGGACCAGTTCGGTTTCCCCGGATTGCGCCGCCAGGTGCAGCGGGGTGTTGCCGCGGGGATCGGCCACGTTGGGGTCGGCGCCGCCCGCCAGCAGCGCACCGGCAGCCTTGGAAGACTTGTGGGAGGCCGCTACGATGAGGACCTTGAGACCGTCGGGGAGCGCGTAGTTGGGGTCCGCGCCGGCAGTCAGCAGCGCCTCGACGCTGCTGGGATCGTCTTTGACGGCGGCGAAGACCAGAGCGGTGAAGCCGGCCTGGGAAGCGGCTTTCAGATCGGCGCCGTGCTGGAGGAGGGCCTTCACCACGTCGGCGTGGCCTTCGGCGGCGGCCCACATGAGGGCGGTCTGGCCCTTGCGCGATTCGGCGGCGTTGACGTCCACGCCGCGCGCGAGCAACTCGTTCACCACGGCAACGCTGCCGGTGTTGGCGGCGATCATGAGGGCGGTTTCGCCATCCCAGCGGGCGGCCTTGGGATCGGCCCCGGCGGCGAGCAACTTGGCCACCAGAGGTGCATCGCCATTGGCGCAGGCCAAGGTGAGGGGGGTTTCGCCGTATTCATCGGCGGTATTGACTTTGGCGCCGGCCGCCAGAAGCCGGTTGGCGGAGGCCGCGTCATCCAGATAGGCGGCCCAAGCCAGGGCGGTGGCGCCGTCGGGTTGAGAGGCGTTTACGTCGGCCTTGGCGGCCAGGAGTTTTTCCACGGCTTCATCGTCGCGGCGGCGGATGGCGTCGATCAGCCGGAGATCTCCGGCCAGGCAGGGACCCGCGGCGATACCCGCGAGAAGCAACAATTCAGGCCACCAACGGAGGATGGACACAAATACGTCTCTGACTTCTAGACTCCCGAGAGTAACTGAATTTCGCCGGTGCTGTCTCCGAGCTTTTCGGGGACGGGGACGGCGGCCTTATCGAGCATCGACAACAGCAGGTTGTTCATGGGCGTTTCCTTGGGATATCGCAGGTGCCGCCCGCCCTTCATCTGGCCTCTGGCAGTACCCGCCATGACCAGCGGCAGGTCGTGGTGGGTGTGGGCGTTGCCATCGCTCAAGCTGCTGCCGTAGAGGATCAGCGAGTGGTCCAGCAGCGAACCGTCGCCGTCCGGCGTGTCGGCCAGTTTCTTCAGCAGGTAGGCCAAGGTCTCGACATGCAGGGTGTTGATCTTGGTGACCTTGGCAATTTTTTCCGGATCGTGCATGTGATGGGTGAGGGGATGGTGGCCATCGGAGATGCCGATGGAGCGGTAGCTGCGGGTGCTGCCCTCGCGCGCGATCATGAAACTGACCACGCGGGTCATGTCGGTCTGGTAGGCCACGGTCATCAGGTCCATCATCAGGTGGGCGTGCTCGGTGAAATCCTCGGGCGCGCCGGCGGGCCGCTGCATGAGCGGAATCTTCATGGTGGCGTTTTGCTCTTCGGCCTTCTGGATGCGGCGCTCGATGTCGCGGATGGCGTCCAGGTACTCGCTGAGCTTGCCGCGGTCGCCCGCGCCGAGATTGGTTTCCAGGCGGTCGATATCGCCGGTAATGTAATCCAGGATGCTGCTCTGCTGCTTAAGGGCGGCCAGGCGCGCCTCGGGGCTGGTGCTGTCGCCGTCGCCGAACAGGCGCTCGAAGACGTTGCGCGGGTTCACTTCCATAGGCAGCGGGGTGGTGGGGCTGCGCCAGGAAATGGTGTTGGTGTAGGCGCAGCTATAACCCGAATCGCAGCCGCCGGCGAGGGTGGGCTGTTCCAGCCCGATTTCGAGGGAGCCGAGTTGGGTGCTGTTGCCGAAGGTTCGGGCGGCGATCTGGTCGGCCGAGACGCCGGCGTGGATGTCGGCGCCTTCAGTCTTCTTGGGATGCGCGCCGGTCAGCCAGGTAGCGCCCGCGCGCGCGTGGTCGCCCGCGCCGTCGCCGAGCGCGTCGCCGTTATGTTGCGCGAGCCCGCTGAACACCGTCAGGCGGTCGCGGAAGGGCTCCAGCGCCTTCATGGTGGGGGCGAACTCGAAGCCAGCTCCCTCGGTGGCGGGGGTCCAGTGCTCCATGATGATGCCGTTGGGCACGTACACGAAGCCCAGGCGCACAGGCGGCTGGTTCACAGCGCCGGCGGCGCGCCCCAGCGCCGGGACCATGGCGTCCAGGAAAGGAAGAGCCAATGCCGTGCCCATACCGCGCAGAAACGTGCGGCGGCCCAGAGACTTTTTGGTGATGATCATGGTTTGCGGGTCTCCCTCATTTGAAACGGAGTGCTGCTGACGATGGCGGTGATGAGCGCCGAAATCCGGTAATTGTCGCGCGCGGCCTCCCGCGCGATGGCGCGCACGGCCGGCTTGTCATAATATTCCACGCCGCGGCCGAGCGCATAGGTGAGCATCTTCTCGGTCATGGTGGAAATGAATTCGTCGCGGTGTGCGCTGAGAAGCGCCTGGCGCAGGCCGGCCGGCCCCTCGAACTTGGTGCCGTCGGGCAGTTTGCCGGACGGATCGATGGCCCCGCCGGCGTCCTGGTTGCGCCACTTACCCACGCCGTCGTAGTTCTCCATGGCGAAGCCCAGGGGGTCCATGCGCGCGTGGCAACTGGCGCAGACGGTGTTGGAACGGTGCTCCTCCATTTGCTGCCGCACAGTCAGTGGATGTCCGTCGGCGCTCTCCGGCTTCAACTCGGGAATGCCCGGCGGAGGGGGCGGCGGCGGCGTGCCGAGGAGCGTTTCCAGGATCCATTTGCCGCGCTGCACCACCGAGGTCCGGTTGGGATAGGAGGTGACGGTGAGGATGCTGCCCTGGCCCAACAGCCCGCCGCGCTCGGGCGTATCGAGCGTTACGCGGCGGAATTCCGAACCGTAAATACCGGGAATCCCGTAATGCTCGGCGAGGCGCTGGTTGAGGTAGGTGTAATTGGCGTCCAACAGGTCGGTCACCGGGCGGTCTTCGCGCAGAATGCTCTGGAAGAAGAGATCGGTCTCTTCAAGGAAGCCATCGCGCAGAGCTTCGTCGAATTCGGGAAAGATTTCGGGATCGGGCTTGGCCACGGCCAGGTTGCGCAGGTAGAGCCACTGGCCGGCGAAGTTATCCACCAGCGCCTCGGCTTTGGGGTCGGCCAGCATACGGCGCACTTCGCCGCAGAGCACGCTGGGATCCTTGAGGCGGCCCTTGTCCGCCAGGTTCAGCAGGCGGTCATCGGGCATGCTGCTCCACAGGAAGAAGGAGAGGCGCGAGGCAAGCTCGAAATCGCTCAGCCGGTAGACCGTCCCGGGCGCAACTCCTTTGGGATCGTGCTCGATGCGGAACAGGAAATCGGGGGAAACCAGCATGGCGCGCAAGCCCTGCTCGATGCCGTAATCGAAGCCGGACTGGCGGCGCCCGTCCTGGTAAAAGCTCATCAGCGGGCGGACATCGGCTTCGGTGACATTGCGGCGGAAGGCGCGCCGCGCCAGGGCGGCGAGGATGGTGTGGGCGCAGGCGTCCTGGGCGGGGGCGGATGCGGTGGGGTCCGGATGGCAGACAAAAATTCGTTCCCGGCTGGCGGTGGTTCCGGGGCCGCTGGGATTGTAAGGACCGGCGACGGAAACTCCGTTGAACGCCGGCAGGGGACCGGCGCCGGTGTGCGCCACTTCGAAGCGCTTGATTCGGACGCCATCCAGGCGGAGATCCATTTCAGCGGGAGGCGGCGCAGTGCCGCGCCCGGGGCCGGCCGCCGCGGCCGCAGGAGCGCCGCGTCCGCCGAGGGTTTCGATTTCAGGCTTGGAGGATTCGCGCAGGAAGGCCACTCCGACCGTGCGCAGGCCGGCCTGAACCGTCTGGCGGACTTCCAGTTTTCCGGCATCGCCGCCGCCCGCCTTTACCCGGATGACGTACTCGCCATCCAGCGGGAAGTAATACGAAAAAGACATGCCCCCGGCTGAATCGAAGGGCAGATCGTCGCTGGCGCGTTGGTTGGGCTGTTGCCGGGAACCGCCCGCCCGGCGCGCCGCGGCGGGCAGGAATTCCTCCTCGGAGGGTTTAATGCCGGCATCGCCGACTGCCAGGCGGCTCACCAGCCGGGCCACCGACAGGTAGCGTTCCAGGAGGGCCGGCGAGACGGAAAGCACGTCCGCGATGTTGTCGAACCCGTAGCCCGAATCATCCACCGGCAGGAGTTCGCCGGCATCGATATCCACCGCCAGCAGGTCGCGGATGGTATTGCTGTATTCGGCGCGGTTCAGGCGGTGGATGGCGGGGCGGCCGGGATTGGGGTGGGCGGCGGCGGCGTGGTCGAGCGCATCGGCAAGCCAGTTGGTGAACGCTTCGCGGGTGGCCTGGTCGGGGTGGGGCATGCCGGCAGGCGGCATTTCACCGGTCCGGACTTTGCGCAAGGCCCTTTCGAGCAAGGCCGCGTTGTCGGCGGGGTGCGAGAAATCGACGCCTTCGAGTACCACGCCCGCGGTTTTGGCCTTCTGGCTGTGGCAGGCGATACAATACTTCGCGACGAGCGCCTGGGGCGCGGGAGCGGACGGTTGGGCCGTGGCGCAAGGTACACAAAGTCCGAGGCTCGCCGTCACGACGAACCAACCCGCGAACGGCAGGTTGACACTCATACCCAGACTGCCCAGCCCCTCCATGTATTCGTTTTCAATTGTATCGAATTTTTCAGCGGCCGGCGTATGCGAAACCGATAAATATTGTGGATTTTTGTAGCTATAGGCGCAAACGGCAGGCATGGAGGCGGTGGCCAATGGTCCCAGGCTCGGCGGCCCAGGCACCACCTCAGGGAGGGCGCTTGGGGACGCGAGAATCCGGCCGATATGTCTCTCGTGACGTTTCTCCTTTTTGCCGCCATTCTTCTGCAACCGGCGGAGGCCCAAAGCGCCGCCGAGCGCATCCAACAGGCACAGTACCGGGCTGCCGTCGAGAGGCGCGACCGGCAACGGGAGGTCGAGAGATCCGCCCCGGTGCCTGCCCCGGCTGCCCGGGAAGCCCAACCGCCGCGCGATCTGTCGGCCCGGGAGCGGAATGAATTGGAGGAGGCCCTGGATCGGCTGGCGCAGTGCTCGACCCGCAAGCTGGTCTACAGCCCGGCGAGCGGGTTGTATGTGCCCAAGGCGAAAAAAGGATGCCGGTGATGGACGGGGGATGCGGCCCGCGGCGGTGGGCCGGTCCCGGGCTGGATGCATCCCGCGTGCGGCGGACAACTACGCCGCGGCAGCGGAGGGCGATCACGACGGGGGGTCAGGGCCGTGTTATGGGGCGGCGCGTCGTTGCGACTGACCGGCTTACTTGTTGGCTGCTGCTGCGGCCATTTTGATTTGTTGGTTGACCTGTTCGAGTAACTCTTTGGCCTTGGCGGCGTGCCCGTTCATATCATATTCGTTGGCGCGCTGGGCGGCCGTGAGCTTCTGAAAGGCCTGTTCACACAAATCCTGGGCCGCGGCCAGGTTTGGATGGCGGCCGGGATTCACGCGCTGGCCCAGGGCGACTCCCGCGAGAAACAGCGAAGAGCCAAGAACAAAAGCAGCGATGCGGGTTTTTGTCATCATTCGATTCTAGGCAGACATAGCCCGCGAAGCAATAAAATAATGACATAACCTCCGTTAATGCCCGTCGGCGGGAGTTTGCGCCTTGAGGAATGCGTCCACGTTGCTCTTGTCGATGAGGGTGGCGCCGGTATCGATGAAGACCGGCAGCGGGGAGCGGGTGTCCTGGGCCCAGTTACCCTCGAGAGAGGGGAGCTTGTAATGATGCAGCATGTCCAGCACGAGGGTGCCGAAATGCGCCATGGTGTAAGGTTTCTGGGCGATGGTCGCGGCGATCTTCCCCTTTTGGATCCAGTTCAAGGTGTCGGCGTCCGAATCCATGGCGACGATCACTTTGCCATCGACCTTTTCCCGGTCGAGCACGTCGGCGACTTCCTGGCAGGCGGTCGCCTCCAGACAGACGAAAGCGTCCGGCATTTTCTTGCTTTTGACGATCTCCTCGGTGGTGTCGAAGGCGATGGTCGGCTGGCCTTTCACGTCCACGATGCGGGTGATTTTGATTTGCGGATGATCGGCGAGAATATTCTTGTAACCTTGCAAGCGCTCGTCGAGGTTGACCTGTCCCGGCATGGTGAAGACCACTGCCTCGCCCTTGCCATGTAACTGCTCGACGAGGACGCGCCCTCCCATCAGGCCGGCCTGATAGTTATTGGTGCCGATAAAAGTCAGACGCTTGCTGGTAGGGACATCGGAATCGATGGTGATGACCAGGATGCCTTGCGCGATGGCGCTATCGATGGGATCTTTCATCAGACCGGGATCGGCGGCCGAGACCAGGATGCCGGTGGGTTTCTTGGCCATGGCATCGCGAAAGGCCTGGGCTTCAGCCTGCACGTCGTAGGTATCCGGCCCGACCATCTCGGCAAGCACGCCTAAGCCGCGCGCCGCCTGGGTAAAGCCTGCGCCGGCGGCCTGCCAATAGGGGAGTTTGCCGTTGGTGACCACCAGGTAATACTTTTCGGTGGCTTCATGCCGGGAGCCGCTGCAAGCTGCGAGGCCCAGCATCAACGTTACGGAAGCGAATCGGGTGAGGGTAGTTGGCATAACAGTTCTCGCTGGCAAGTACAGGTATACGAAATTCCGTCTCCGGGGGCAAGGCTTATTCCACCACCAGCACTTTCAGGTGGGAACCATCCGGGCCGCCACGAAACACCCGCTGGGTGGCCTTTTGAAAGTCCGCAGGGCGGGCGTTGGGAATATCCAGGAACTGCTGCGGATTGCGGTCCACCAGGGGGAACCAGGAACTCTGAATCTGCACCATGATGCGATGGCCGGTGCGGAAGGTGTGGAGCACATCGGGCATCCAGAACTCGATCTTCTCCGGCTTGCCCGGAGTGAACGGCTCGGGGGTGGAAGGGCTGTTGCGGAATTTGCCGCGGAACGGTTCTCCGCGCACCAGTTGCTGGTAACCGCCCATGTAGACGCCCTTCGGGTTGGGGTCCGGATCGGGATAATCATCGGGATACACATCGATCAGCTTGACCACGAAATCCGAATCCGTACCGGTGGTGGAGACGCGCAGCACCGGGGTGAGGGGGCCGGCGATGGTGACATCGTGGTCGAGCGGTCCGGTTTCGTAGGTCAGCACGTCGGGCCGGGTGGAGGCGAAGCGCTGATCGAAGGTCATGTAATCCACCGGCATGCCCATACCGGGAGCCGGTTCGCCGGTGGAAGGGACGGGCTTATTGGGATCGCTCAGGTACTCGTCGAAGCCGGCGGCCGCCGGGGCGCTCCAGGATAGCTTCCCGTTCTGGTCGAAATACAGCGAGCGAGGCGCGGCGGCGGGCGGCCAGGCATCGAAGCGGCGCCATTCGTTTAACCCGGTCTGAAACAGGTAGGCCTTGGGAATGGCGGCGTCCGCGGAGGCTTTCAGCCCGTCGCCCTTGCCCTTGAGGTTCTGAACGAAGAAGGGCAGTTCGATGTTTTCCTGGAAAAACTCGGAGGTATTGGATTTGAAGGTGAGGTTGCCGAGCGAATCTCCCCGGTCGCGGGCCCAGCCGCCGTGCCGCCATGGACCCATCACCAGGGTATCCGGGGCGATGGCGCCGTTCTTTTCCAGGGCGTTGAAGAGTTTCAACGGTCCGGAGAGGTCTTCGGCATCGAACCAGCCGCCCACCCACATCACCGCGGGGGTGATGTGTTTCATGTGGGGCGCCTGCGCGCGCGATTGCCAGTACTCGTCGTAGGAAGTGTGCTTGATGGTGTCGTCCCAGTAGATATTGGTGTGTTTGAGGTATTTCTCATTGGCGTTCGAGACCGGACCCATGCGCAGGAAGAAATCGTAGGCGTCCATGGTGCCGGGGTCAAAGCGGAGGGTGGGAACGGGCCGCTCGGGATCGGGCTTGCGCGGGAGAAAGCTGGAATAGAAGCGGAAATTGGCGGCCAGGTGGAAGGCGCCGTTATGATAGCCGTCGTCGCCGTTGCCGACGTCGCCCATGGGGGCCTGCGGGGAGACGGCCTTGAGCGCCGGATGGGCGTCCATCAGGCCGTGCGCGGCGAAGAACCCCGGATAGGAGATCCCCCACATGCCCACGCGGCCATTGTTGTTGGGGACGTGCTTCACCAGCCAGTCGATGGTGTCGTAGGTGTCGGTGCTTTCATCGGTGTCGCGGGGGCCGTCGTAATGGGTTTTGTGCGGGCGGACGTCCACAAACACGCCCTCCGACATGTAGCGGCCGCGCACATCCTCGTAGACGAAAATGAAGCCCTCTTTTTCGGCGGCGAAGGACGGCCCCACCTGGGTCTTGTAATTGTCCGCGCCGTAAGGCCCGACGTTGTACGGCGTGCGCTGCATGATGATGGGATACGGCTGGCCGGCATCCTTGGGAATGTACACCGCGGCGAACAGGCGCACGCCGTCGCGCATGGGAATGCGGTATTCGTACTTGGTGTAGTGGGCCAGGGTGTAGGCGAGAGAGGCTCGCTCCGCCTCCGTCAGAGGTGGGGGAGCGGGCGCGGGTTGGGCAATCAGCAGACCGCCGGAAATGAGCAGACCAAGGGTCGCGAATTCTCGAAAGGCCATTGCGGAAGTTATACCATGGCGCGATCCGGCGGCGGGCAGGCGATATACTGGCTCTCGGATGCGCGCGAAAATCAGATCGGCCTGGCTTCCGGCGTGCGCCGCCATGGCAGGTTCCCTGGCGCTGGTGGGGGCGGACTCGCCCGCGGGCGAAACCTGGCGGCTCGATCGCCTGGAGCAGATCGGCGGCCATGCCACCACGATTCTGGGGCATCCGCGGGTGGTGGATACCTCCATCGGCCCGGCGGTGGAGTTCGACGGAACGCAGGACGCTTTACAGGTGGACGCGCATCCGCTGGCGGGCGCCCGCACCTTCACCATGGAAATACTCTTCCGGCCCGACCCCGGCGGCGGCGAGGAGCAGCGCTTCTTTCATCTTCAGGAAGTGGACCCACAGACCGGCCGTGACACGGCCACCCGGCTGATGTTCGAACTGAGGGTGGTGGAGGGCCGCTGGTGCCTGGATGCAGTGGCCTTTTCGGGGACGCAATCGAAGGTTCTGATCGACCGCGCGAAGCTGCACTCGCTGGGCGCCTGGCATACCGCCGCGCTGGTCTACGACGGCCATGAGTTGCGCGATTATGTGGATGGCGTCCCGCAGGGGGCGGCCGAGGTGGAACTGGCGCCGCAGGGCCCCGGCCACGCTTCCATCGGCACCCGCATCGACCGGCGCAGCTACTTCAAAGGCGCCATCTTCGAAGCGCGCATGACGCCGCGCGCGCTGGCCCCCGCGGAATTCCTCTCGGTTCCGCATTTCCGCGAGCACACCGTGGCCACCGGCCTGGCGGGCGGATACCAGGTGGTGGCTGCCGACCTGAATCACGATGGCAAACCCGACCTGATCGCTCTCGCCACGCGCGGCAACGAGCTGGTCTGGTTCGAAAACCCCACCTGGGAACGGCATGTTCTGGCCACCGGCTTTGCCCACATGATTAACTGCGTGGCGGTAGGGGCGGACTCCGAAGGCATTCCGGAAATCGTGCTGGCCAGCGAGTTCGCCAACGTGGCCAAGGACAGCCTCGGGGTGGTTTCGGTGTTGCACCACGATGGCGATCCGCGGCGGCCCTGGAAGGCCACCGAAATCGACCGCATCCCGACTTCCCACCGTCTGCGGCTGGCGGATATCGACGGCAGCGGCAAGCCGGTGGTGATCGACGCCGCGTTGACCGGCCCGCAGGCCGCGCCGCCCGATTACCGCGGCGAGACGCCGCTGGTCTACTATCGCCCCGGCATCTGGAAGCGCGAGACCATCCAGCCCTCGAACAACGGGCTGGTGCACGGCATCTATATCCTCGATTGGGATGGCGACGGGCGGGACGAGATTCTAACCGCAGGTTTCGAGGGCATTCACCTGTTCAAGCTCGGCCGGGACGGGCAATGGAACCGGACCGCGATTGCCGCCGGGGATCCGAACCCGTGGCCGAAATCGGGATCTAGCGACATTGCCGTGGGCCACATCGGCGCGGAGCGTTACCTGGCGGCCATCGAACCGTGGCATGGCAACCAGGTGGCCATTTATCGCTTGCGCGGCGGGGCCTGGTCGCGCCAGGTGATCGACGATTCGCTGACCGACGGCCACACCATTCAAACCGCCGATTTCGACGGCAACGGCGAGGACCAGGTGGTGGCGGGATACCGGGGCGCGGGCCACAACCTTTATCTCTACCGCTGGGACCGCGCCAGTGGCACCTGGCTGCGGCAGACGCTCGACCAGGGGGGCATGGGCGCGGCGGCCTGCGCGGTGGTGGATTTGAATGCTGACAGACGCCCCGATATCGCCTGCATCGGCTCGGCCACCGCCAATTTGAAGTGGTACGAGAACCTGGGGGCCAAGCCTTAGAAAAGCCGCAGGTCCAGCCGGTAGCGGCACTTCCGGCGCTCGCCTTCGCGGTACATGTCCACGCCGGGCGGCAAATCGACGATTTCGATGAACTCCGCGCCGGCGAACTCGCAGGTGCGGCGGGAGGCGAGGTTCTCGGGATTGCAGGTGATCCAGAGTTCGGCCAGGCCGTGGCGGCGGGCCAGGGGCATCACCAGCCGCAGCGCCCGTCCGGCGAAGTGCCGGCCGCGGTATGGGGGCCGGATACCGTAGGCCACGTGCCCGCCATACAGGCGGATAGGTTCGGTGTTGCCGATGCGCAGGTGGATCTCGCCGGCCCGTTGCCGGGTGTCCGCCATCAGGATGTGGAAGACGTAATACGGGACCCAGCCTCTGCCGGGATCGGCAGGATGGGTTGCCGCCAATTGCAGGACGATATCGCCGTCGCGCAGTTCACCGGGATCGAGGAATTGGAAAGGCGCCGCCTCCGGGTGCATAAATCAGGGCGCCGGCGGTGCTTGCGGGATGCTCAGGGAGACCGCCGCGGCGCCGGCGAATAGCACGGAGGTCAGCGCCAGCGCGGCGCCGATGCCGTGGCGGTCGGCCAGGGCTCCCACGGTGGCGGGAGCCAGCGCGCTGAGTGCGCGGCCGACGTTGTAGGAAAAGCCCTGGGCGGTATTGCGTGCGCCCGGCGGGAACATCTCGGCGGCAATCACGCCGAGGGAACTGAAATAGCCGTGGCCGAAGAAGCCGATCAGCGGTCCGGCGATGAGCAGGACGGCGGTGCTGCGGCCCCATAGCCCGTAGACTGGTACGAGCGCCGCGGTGATCAACACAAAAGCCACCAGCGCGGTGCGGCGGCCCACGCGATCGGCGAAGAAGCCGAACAGGATGTATCCGAAGAAGGCGCCGGTCTGCATGGGAATCATCCAGGCGGAGGAGCGTACGATGCTCAGGCCGAGGCCGCCGCGCGCCACGGGACTGGAAAGGTAGGCCGGAATCCAGGTGAACAGGCCCCAGTATCCGAACAGCAGGCAGCAGCACAGCACGGTGAGCAGGAACAGGCGGGCGCGGAGCGGCGGGCGCAGAAGGTCGGAGGGCCGGGTGGGCGAATCCGCGGCCTTGCGCCAGACCTGCGGCTCGGGGATGCTGCGGCGAATCCACCAGGTGACGAGGGCCGGAAGAAAACCGAGCAGAAACAGCGGGCGCCATCCCCAGAGGGGCAGCGCCACGGCTGCCAGAATGGCCGCCGCCATATAGCCCAGGGCCCAGCCCGATTGCATCAGCCCGATGCCTTTGGCGCGGTGCCGGACGGGCCAGGTTTCCGCCACCAGCACCGACCCGGCCGCCCATTCGCCGCCCAGCCCGATGCCCACGATGGCGCGCCACAGGACGAGTTCAGCGACCGAGCGGGAAGTGGCCGTGAGGGCCGTGAAGACGGAGAAGAAAAGGATGGACCAGGCCAACGCGCGGGCCCGGCCGTAGCGGTCCGAGAGGTACCCGAACAGCAGGCCGCCCAATGCCGAGGTGACCATGGGGACGGCAGCCAGCGCGCCCGCGGCGGCCGAAGTCAAATGAAATTCGTCGCGAATGGTGGTGAGGGCGAAGGAGAAGAGCAAGACATCCATGGCATCCAGAATCCAGCCGAGTTGGGCGGCCAGCAGCACGCGCCACTGGGCGCGGTCGATCTCGCGATACCATGACAAGGCGGCGGTTTCCTCTCCGGAAGCGCGGTTGCGAGCGTGCGGCCCCGGTCTACGGAGTATAGCGCTCGCACGCACACACGTTATACTGAGGGTTTGAGCAATGCTGCCCTGCCTCGCACACCCAGGAGAGGGGGTGTGAGCCTTCTACAATTCGGGCGATGCAATATCGCCGCAAACAGGATATCCACATGAGTGCCGTCGCGATTAATCCCCTGAACCGCGCAGTCCGTTTCTACGAAGCGCCCATCGGCAAGAAGGCCGTGATGGCTGTCACCGGTGTGATGCTCGTCGGATATGTGATCGGACATCTGCTGGGCAACCTGCAAATCTACTCCAGCGATCCGCAGCAGATCAACCGCTACGCGGCGTTTCTGCACAACCCGTCCAACGCGCTGGCGCTGTGGGGCGTGCGCCTGATCCTGCTGGCCGCGGTGGTGCTGCATATCGTCTCTTCCGTGCAACTGTGGCAGCAGAATCGCGAGGCGCGCCCGCTGCGCTACTACAAAAAAGCCGACGTGCCCACCAGCTACGCCGCCCGCACGATGCTGTGGAGCGGTCCGATTGTAGCCGCTTTCGTGATCTTCCACGTGCTACACCTGACTACCGGCTCGATCCTACCGCTGCACGATATCGGACCGAATATGCCGGACGTGCGCTACAACGTTGTCAGCGGCTTCCAGAATTACTGGGTGTCCGGCTTCTACATTTTCGCTATGATCCTGCTCTGCATGCACCTGTATCACGGGCTGTGGAGCATGTTCCAATCCGTGGGCATCAGCCACCCGCGCTACACCTCGAAGCTCAAGAAGGGCGCCGCCATCGTGGCCATCCTCATCGCCATCGGCAACTGCTCGATTCCGATCGCGGTGATGGCCGGCCTGGTGACGTATTAGAGGAACTCCAGCCATGCCACTCGATTCCAAATCTCCCGGCGGCCCGATCGAGACCCGATGGGACCGGCACCGCTTCAGCCTGAAGCTGGTCAATCCGGCCAACAAGCGCAAACATACCATCATCGTGGTGGGCACCGGCCTGGCCGGCGGATCCGCCGCGGCCACCCTGGCGGAACTCGGTTACCAGGTAAAGTGCTTCTGTTTCCAGGATTCTCCGCGGCGGGCGCATTCCATCGCCGCGCAGGGCGGCATCAACGCGGCCAAGAACTACCACAACGACGGCGACAGCGTTTACCGGCTGTTCTACGACACGGTGAAGGGCGGCGATTTCCGCTCGCGCGAATCCAACGTCTACCGCCTGGCGCAGATTTCGCTGAACATCATCGACCAGTGCGTGGCGCAGGGCGTGCCGTTTGCGCGCGAGTACTCGGGTTACCTGGATAACCGTTCGTTCGGCGGGGCGCAGGTTTCGCGGACCTTCTACGCGCGCGGCCAGACGGGCCAGCAGTTGCTGCTGGGGGCTTACCAGGCGCTCGAGCGGCAGATCGGGGCGGGCGCGGTGGAGATGTACCCGCGCACTGAGATGCTCGACCTGATCGTGGTGGACGGGCGCGCGCGCGGCATCGTAACGCGCAACCTGCTCACCGGCAAAGTGGAATCGCACCTGGCGGATGCGGTGGTGCTGGGCACCGGCGGCTACGGCAACGTGTATTACCTTTCGACCAATGCCAAGGGATCCAACGCCACGGCCATCTGGCGGGCGCACAAACGCGGTGCGCTGTTTGCCAACCCGTGCTTTACGCAAATCCACCCGACGTGCATCCCGGTTTCGGGCGATTACCAATCCAAGCTCACGCTGATGAGCGAGTCGCTGCGCAACGACGGCCGCGTGTGGGTCCCCAAGAAGAAGGGCGACGCGCGCAAGCCCGGCGAGATTCCCAAAGAGGACCGCGACTATTACCTGGAGCGCCGTTATCCCAGCTTCGGCAACCTGGTTCCCCGCGATGTGGCCTCGCGCAACGCCAAGATGGTGTGCGACGAAGGGCGCGGCGTCGGTGAAACCGGCCTGGCCGTGTATCTCGATTTTCACGACGCCATCCAGCGCCTGGGCAAGCCGGTGATCGTGGAACGCTACGGCAACCTGTTCGACATGTACGAACGCATCACCGGCGAGGATCCCTACCAGGCTCCCATGCGGATTTTCCCGGCGATTCACTACACCATGGGCGGATTGTGGGTGGACTATAACCTGATGTCCAACCTCCCGGGCCTGTACGTAATCGGGGAAGCCAATTTCTCCGACCACGGCGCCAACCGGCTGGGGGCCAGCGCGCTGATGCAGGGGCTGGCGGACGGCTACTTCGTGCTGCCGAATACCATCAACGATTACATCGCCTCCACCAAGGTGGAGAAGATGGATGCCGGGCACCCGGCGGTGAAAGAGGCGGAGCAGCAGGTGAACTGCGTGACCAGGCGCCTGCTGGAGGCCAAGGGAACCCGCACGGTGGATTCCTACCACCGCGAGCTGGGCAAGCTGATGTGGGAGTATTGCGGCATGTCGCGGACGGCTACCGGGCTGAAACACGCGCTGGAGGAGATTCCGGCGATGCGCGAGCAGTTCTGGCGCGATGTGAAGGTGCTAGGGACGGGCGAGGAATTGAACCAGTCGCTCGAGAAGGCCGGGCGCGTGGCGGACTTCTTCGAGCTGGCGGAGCTAATGTGCCTGGACGCGCTGGAGCGCAACGAATCCTGCGGCGGCCACTTCCGCGAGGAGTACCAGACCCCCGACGGCGAAGCGGCGCGCAACGACGATCGATTCTCTTATGTGGCGGCGTGGGAGTTCCGCGGCGTGGGCAATCCGCCCGGGCTCCAGCAGGAGCCGCTGGCGTTCGAGTACGTGCATCCTGCGCAACGGAGTTACAAATAATGCGAATCGTTCTGCATATCTGGCGGCAGGCGAACGCCGCAGCCGCGGGGCGCATGGTGCGTTACGAGTTGCCCAACGTCAACACGCACATGTCGTTTCTGGAGATGCTCGACATTCTGAACGAGGACCTGATCGGCAGGGGCGAGGATCCGGTGGCTTTCGACCACGATTGCCGGGAAGGGATCTGCGGCATGTGCGGCTGCATGGTGAACGGCGTGGCGCACGGTCCTCTGCCGGGGACGACCCTGTGCCAGCTCCACATGCGCCATTTCAAGGACGGCGACGAGCTGTACCTGGAGCCGTGGCGGGCGCGGGCGTTCCCGGTGGTGAAGGACCTGGTGGTGGATCGCAGCGCGTTCGACCGGCTGATCGCGGCGGGCGGTTTCATCTCGGTGGCGACCGGGAGCGCCCCGGACGGCAACGCCATCCTGGTGCCCAAGGAGAATGCCGACCGCTCGATGGATGCGGCCGCCTGCATCGGCTGCGGCGCGTGCGTGGCCATGTGTCCGAACGCCTCGGCCTCGCTGTTCATGGGGGCCAAACTGGCGCACCTGGGGCTGTTGCCTCAGGGCCAGCCGGAGCGCGACCGCCGCGTGATGGCAATGGAAGCGCAGGCCAACCGCGAGCTGTTCGGAAGCTGCACCAACATCGGGGAATGCGAAGCGGTCTGCCCGAAGGACATCAAGCTGGAAGTCATCGCCCGCATGAATCGCGACTTCCTGCACGCCAACTGGATCGGCAGAGGCGGCCTGAAGGGGGACTGAGGGCGAGCCGGGTTGGCGCGAGCCAGGCGGCGCGGCGCTGGCGCCCGCAGATTTGCCTGGCGGTGCCGGCCGGCGGGTGGGATCACAGCCCGCGCGCGCTGGGTCCCCGACTGCATCGTTTCCCTGCAGACGCGCCTGTCACACCATGATGCGTGAGGCATTGGTGGGACAGGCCTTCAGCCTGTCCAGGGCAGGCTGAAGGCCTGCCCCACCAAGCGGAAGAACTAAGTCACAGGGTCGAAGACCTGGGGGCGAGAGCCGCTTGCGCCGCGGCCATCCGCCGGACGCGGCGCCGCCTCCGTTAGCCTGGGGCATTCAGTGAGTCCCAGCCGCGCTTGCTTCACCGGATTCAAAGATCCATAATGGGCCTCGTCGCTTCTTTTTCCGGCCGCCGGCCCCGAAGGGTGGTGTTCCCTGTTCCTGGCGGCCAGGAGGTTTTCATGTCTCGCAACGTGCGGTGCTCGCTCATCCAGGCTTCTAATGCCGCCCCTCCGGACGCCTCGCTGGAGGCCACCAAGAAGGCCATGGTCGATAAGCACGTCGAGTACATTCGCCAGGCCGCCGGAGCCGGCGCGCAGATCGTGTGCCTCCAGGAAATCTTTTTCGGCCCGTACTTCTGCGCCGAGCAGACCACCCGCTGGTACGATCTTACCGAG
>JASHSS010000640.1 GCA_030038565.1 Bryobacteraceae bacterium | reverse complement strand
CGCGCGATTCCATGGCTGCGGTCCGGGCCACCAGCAGGTCGCTCGCGTAGCCCCCCAGTTCCACTTTGCGCAGGATGTCGAAGGCGGCGATGCGCGCGGGCGAGAGGGGCACTATGAGGGGTCCAGGCCCATCATGAGGCGGGCGGTTTCGCGCATGCGCTGGAGTTGCCGGTCCGCGCCGCCGCCCGCCGATTCAGCCGCAATCCACTGTTCCACGAGCAGCAGGAGGTTGTGGGCCATGGGATGGCACATCAGGCAGTGGCTGGGACGTTCCGGCGAGCCCGCGCGGGGCGCCGGCGGCAGCATGCCATCGTCCTGGAGGATGCTGGTGCAGACCGCTACGCACTCGTCGCAGATGTATGCGCGCGGGTAGTCGGAGGGCGAAGAGATCAGCTTGCCGACCACGTCCTGGGCCTTGTGGCAGAAGGAGCATTGGAGGTCATCGGGTTTGGGCCGCTTCATAATTGCCTGCCTTCAGGGTACCGCCGCCGGGCGCCTTATATAATCAATTCAGTGGAACTGGAAAAAACGCTGCTGCGCAAGGTGGGGGAGGCGATCCACCGGTTCAAGATGATCCGCGACGGCGATCGCGTAGCGGTGGCGCTTTCGGGCGGCAAGGATTCGGCCACCCTGCTGGAAGTGCTGCTGCTGCTCGCCAAACGCGCGCCCATCGAGTTCACGGTGTGCGCTTTCACGGTGGAGCAAGGCAAATTTCTGCGGCCCATCGAGCCGCTGGGCGCGTACCTGAAGGAGCGCGGGGTGGCGTGGACGTATCACCGCGATGCCCCTTCGCTGCGCCTGCTGGAAGAGCAGCCCGAGCATGGCTGCGATTTGTGCAGCCGCTACCGGCGGCGGGCGGTGTACGAGATTGTGCACGAACTGGGCGCCAACGTGATCGCTTTCGGCCACACCGCCGACGATTTTTGCGAGGCGCTGCTGCGCAATACCATGTTCACCGGGAAGCTGAGCGCGCTGCCCGCGGTGACGCACTCGCGCGACCGCGAATACCGGCTCATTCGCCCGCTGGTTTTCGTGACCGAAGATCTGACGCGGGCATATGCCGAGGCGCGCGGGGTGCCGGTGGTGCCGTGCGGCTGCTCCCAGCGCACCGGAACCGTGCGGCGCGCCCTGCGCGATTTGTTTGGTGAGATCGAGAAGCAGAATCCGCACCTCAAGGAGAATATCCTTTCGGCGATGGGGAACGTGGATACCGGAAGGCTGCTGGACCCGCGCTATTTGGATCTGGAACAGGCGGAGAAGCGCGAGGTGTTTCCGATTATCACGGAAGGGTGACGGGCGGATCTTCCGGGCCGTACCCTCCCTGCCGCCGCGCGCGCTACACGGCCGCCGCGGTGGAGCTGATTTTGGGGGACTGCTTGGTCATGTGCTCGGCCCAGCGCAGCGGCAGCACGTTCCCCCGCAGACCGGTGTTGACTTGCGGTGCGCGCGCCTGAGTACGAAATTCGTACTTGTCCACGGTACAGGCGGACACCCCGTCACCGCTCCGCAGCACACGTCCGAAGACCACCAGCCGCATGGGCGTTCCGTTGTCTAACTGCACCGGCCAACTGATGGACAGCTCGATGAACGTTCCGGCGGCGACATTACACCCCAGGGAAAAAGCCACGCCTCCGCTGCCCATGTTGATGGTCCTGCCGGAACCGGCTTCCAGAACCCGCCCTTCTTGCATGACCCGATACCGCAGTTCGCGGTGGATAGGGAATCGCGACTTCTGCCTCCGGTTGTCCCGATTCCGATTGGATGTTTCCATTGACATCGTGACTTCAGCCTCCACAGCTTGCGCCGGTAAGAATGCACTTGTGGGACCGCAGAGTCGGCTCAAAAGAATCAACAGATTGTACGGGAGTTCGAGTGGATCTGTCAATCCGGTGGACAGCCTTGGGAGAGCCGCCCTGTACACGACATTGACACACTGCCCGGGATGCCCGCGAACGCCTGCGAGCGCGTCAAAGCCGGCGGTGCCGCATGCTACGCTGAGCTTTCCAAACTATGAGGAAACTGCTCTTCGTCCTTCTTTTGGCGGCGGGTCTCGGGGTGGCATCGGCCAAGCCTAAACTGTTGGTGACAATCGTCCTCGACCAGTTCCGCTCCGATTACCTGACCCGCTACCGCGGCGATTACCACGCCGGCTTCGACACACTGCTCACCAAAGGTGCGGTGTTCACCAATGCGCAGTATGAACATTTCCCGACCGTGACGGCGGCGGGCCACAGCACCATTCTTACGGGCGCTACGCCGGCGGTGAGCGGCATCATCGGCAACGAGTGGTTTGAGCGCCAGTCGGGCCGCAAAGTTACCAGCGTTTTCGACCCCCTGACCAGCCTGCTGGGTGGCCCGTTGGGAGCGCCCGGAGCGTCGCCGCGGCGGCTGCTGGTGGATACCGTCGGCGATGAATTGAAAATGGCCGCCTCGGGGCAGACCGTGGGCGTGCCCAAGGTGATTGGAATCTCACTAAAAGACCGGGCCGCGATTCTGCCCTCCGGACACATGGCCGACGCAGCCTACTGGTTCGACACCACCAGCGGGCGGTTTGTCAGCAGCAACTACTATTTCGCGGATCTGCCGGACTGGGTCAAGGAATTCGACTCGGGGAAGCCCGCGGATCAGTACGCCGGAAATACCTGGCTCAACCACACCATGACTACCGATCTGAAGAAGCTGTACGCAGACCTGGATGCCAGTCCTTTCGGCAACGAACTGGTGGAGGCCATGGCGGAGCGCGCGCTGATCTCCGAGCAACTGGGCGAGCGCGAGGGCGTCACGGATCTGCTGACCGTGAGTTTTTCGGCTAACGACTACGTGGGGCATCAGATGGGACCGGACTCGGAAGAGGTGCACGAGATGTGCGTGCGGACCGACCGGCTGCTGGCGCGGTTGCTGCGGGCGGTGGATACGGCGGCGGGCGAGGGCAACGCGTTGGTCGTCTTGACGGCCGATCATGGAGTGGCGCCGGTGCCGGAGGTCAACCAGGCGCGCCGGATGCCGGGCGGGCGGATCGATGCGGGCGCGGTGGCCAAGGCGGTGGAGGCGGCGCTGGCCAGGAAGTACGGCGAGGGAGCATGGGTCCAGAGCGATACGGAATCCGGGCTGTATTTCGACCAGGAGCTGATTGCGCGGCACAACCTGGACCGGGCCGACGTGGAGCGCACGGCGGAGGCCGCGGCCATCACCGTGGCGCACGTGTTCCGGGTATACACGCGCGAACAACTCCTGACCGGAGCCGTGGCGCGGGACCAGGTGTCCCAGCGGGTGATGAACGGATACAACCAGGAGCGTGGAGCGGACCTGTTGGTGCTGCTGGAACCCTACTGGATCTCGACGAAGTCGGCCACCGCTCACCTCACGCCGTTCAGCTACGATGCGCACGTCCCGCTGATCTTCCTGGGAGCGGACATCAAGGCCGGGCGTTATGACCAGCGGGTGGCGATGAACGATGTGGCTCCCACGCTGGCCACCATCCTGGAGGTGGAAACGCCGGCGGGTTCGGTGGGGAGGGTGCTGTCGGAGATGTTCGCGCAGTAGGGTGCAACTGCTACGATAACCCGATCTGCTGGATCGCGCAGCGTGTCGCCTGGCGCGGCGACCTCAGTGGCAATCCCGATTTCAAAGGGCAGAACAGGCAAGCCCCCAACCCGGTTCGAGAGCGGCGAACAGGTCTCGAACCGGGACCCGTAATCGATTGCCGCCTTCGCCGAACAGAACCGCGATCTCAAGCAAAGTGATCGCACTTAACGCAAGTGGTTCTCCCCGCCGGACGGCGCTGCGCAGAACACGGAGCTGATCTTGCGAGAGCCGGGAGTCAGAGCGTTTGGCCCTTCACTGCCGGCGCAGAACCTCCCAAAGATCGGACCCCACCGCAGTGAGGCGTTCGTCCGGGATACGCACCTTACCGGTCCACGAACCCTTCCGAGGACACTCTGAACCTCTGGCGAGCCGGCCCAACCGTAGCGACGGGCCGCCCCCGCTTCGTAACCGTGATGGTGCCACCCTTATCGCCGATTTCGTCGAGCAACGCAAGGCACTTCGCCTTGAACTCGGTCGCGCTCACTACTCGGCTTTTCACGGTTCCACGCTAGCACTCCAACTGGTCACATGACCACTCGGGGAATCTCCGGTAATCCGAGCGGTCCATTCCTCATTCCGCGCGCAGGGCGCCGGAAGGGTCCAGGCGGGCGGCGCGGCGGGCGGGAATCCAGCAGGCCAAGGTCACGATTGTCAGGAAGAACAGCGCGGCGGCGGCGAAGGTGGCCGGGTCGGTGGGTCTCACGTTCACCAGCATGGTGGCCATTACGCGGGTGACGGCGAGGGCCGCCGCCAGTCCCAGCGCCAGGCCCGCCAGGCCAAGGCGCAGGCCGCGACCGACCACCAACCGAAAGATGCCGGCGGGCGCCGCGCCCAAGGCCATGCGGACGCCGATTTCGGCGGTGCGCTGCTCCACCAGGGTGGCCACCACGCCGTACAATCCTACGCCGGCCAGCACGATGGCGAGGGCGGCGAAAGCGCCGATGAGCAGAAGGGAGAAGCGCGTGCCGGCCTGGTCCTGCTCCACCAGCGCGTCCATGGTTTGCACTTTGGACATGACGAATTGCGGGTCGGTGCGGACGATGGCGGCGCGCACGGCTCCGGCCAGGCGGGCGGGATCTCCCGCGGTGCGGAGGGCCCAATAGCGGGAAACGCCGATGCCCCAAAAGGCATCCGGGAAATAGATGGTCTCGCGGCCCGGGTTGGCCAGCGAGGACATGCGCTGGCTGCCGGCCACGCCGATCACCTCCACCCAGGGGATATCCGGCCAGGGAATCGCGATGCGTTTGCCGATGGCGGATTGATTGGGGAAAGCCCGCGCGGCCAGGAGTTGATCGATCACAGCCACCCGGCGGCCGGGCGTGTTATCGGCATCGGTGAAGGTACGGCCGGCCAGAAGCGGCGTGCCGAGGGTTTCGAAGTAGCCGGGCAGCACGCCTTGAAAAGCGGCGCCTTCCGCGCTGGCGAGCGGCCGTGAGGCGGGCCGCGCCGATTGATTCGGCGGACGGCTGCCGGCGGTTTCCAGGGGGAAGCCCACGGATGCGGAGACGCTTTCGACGCCCGGCAGGTCGCGCAGGCGGCTC
>JASHSS010000639.1 GCA_030038565.1 Bryobacteraceae bacterium | reverse complement strand
TTACTTCAGCCTGCTTTTCGTGGGCTGGGCGCTCCTGGGCCTCGGCGTGGTGCTGGGGGCGGTCGCCACCGTGCTCGCCTCCGCCTGCCTGGTGAACTGGGTTTCCCTGCGGATTTACGAGCATCTCTCGCTCCTCGACCTGGGTTTGCTGTGGAACCGCGCCTCCCGGTACAACCTCGGCTTGGGGGTGGCGGCCGGAATTGGCGCCGCCTGCCTGGTGCTGGCGCCTCCGCTGGTGCTGGGCTTGGCCCACATGCTCCCCACTCCCGCCGAACAACCCTCCTTCGGCGCGGCGGTCTTCGCCACAGTCATGCTGGCGGCGGGCGCGGTGGGGGAGGAACTCCTGTTTCGCGGGTACGGCTTCCAGATCATGCTGGCGGAAATCGGGCCTTTCGCCACCATTCTGCCCGTGAGCCTGCTGTTTGCGCTGCTGCACGGCAGCAACCCTAACGCCACCTGGTACGGAATCGCCAATACGGCGGGGTTCGGCATAATTTTCGGTTATGCCTATTACCGCACCCGAGACCTCTGGCTCCCCATCGGTCTGCACTTCGGTTGGAACTTAACACTGCCGCTGTTTGGGGTGAACTTGAGTGGGCTTAGAATGAATGTAACGGGTTCGGAGATGTCCTGGACCGCCGGCGATCTATGGAGCGGCGGCGCCTATGGCCCGGAGGCCAGCCTGCTTACCTCCGTGGTAGTGGTGCTGTTGTTCCTGTTCGTCTGGAAAGCGCCTGTGCGCCGGCAGTCCTCGCCGTTGACGGATCCGCGTGCGGAGAATGCCGTATGCGAGCCTTCGCCCCCATTGCCGTCCTGACCCTGCTGGCTCCTCTGGCGCCGGCTGCCAACCAGATCACCTTTGAAGACCGCGTCGAGTTGACCCGCGGCCTGATGGCGGAGTACGGAACCGTCAAGGTGTTGCTGCCGCGCTCCAAGAAGCCGCTCGAGTTCAACTCCGACGGCACGTACGACAAGAAGGCGTGGGGCCAGATCGCCCGCGAAAGCGGCCCCGCCGCCCGCAACGGCGACCTGATCGAGATCACCAAAATCACCATCGAAACCGACCGCCTGGTGCTGGAAATCAACCACGGCTTCCGGGGCGGCGGCCGGAAATGGTACCAGGGCGTCCAGGTCCAGGGACCCATGAGTGGGCCCACCACCATTGGCAACGGCGACTCCAACGCCCCCGGCGGCACATCCATCGCGATATTGTTCCACAAGCCGCTGGAACCCATAAAGTCGGCTGAAGTCAAGAAAATGCTCGCCCCCATCGTGGATTTCGATAAGCACACCGTCACCGAGCTTTACGCCGACACGCTGACGCCTGAAACCAAGAAGGCTATTGTCGATAAGCGCGTCACCGAAGGCATGACCCGCGACCAGGTAATTATGGCGATGGGCCATCCAGTGTACAAGTCGCGTGAAACCAAGGATGGGCTGGAAACCGAGGATTGGGTCTACGGAGCGGCCCCCGGCAAGATCACCTTCGTCACCTTCGACGGCGATAAGGTCATCAAGGTGAAGGTGGAATACGCCGGCCTGGGAACCCAGGTGAACGACCCCGGCAAGAACTGAGGATGCGCTTCCGCTCCTGGGCCCTGGCTCTCGCCGCCGGTCTGCTGGCCGCTTGCTCCTCACCGCCTCCTCGTCCGCCCGCCCGTTCCGCGGAGGCGCCACCCCCTCCGGCCCGCATCACTCAGTTTTACGCCACCGCGCCGCAACTGGCCCGCGGTGAGAAGGAACTGTTGTGCTACGGCGTCGAAAACGCGCGCGCGGTTCACCTTGCGCCCCCTCCCCAGGAGCTTTCCACGGCGCTGTCGCGGTGTGTGGAAGTCAACCCCGCCCAGACCACCATCTACACCCTCACGGCGGAAGGCGTCAGCGGGCCGCCGGCCACTCAGGAACTGACCGTCACCGTAGGTCCGCCGCACGTCAAAATCATCGATGTGACCGTCAGCGCCCTCAGCGTCGCGCCCGGCGACCTGGTAAGCCTTTGCTATCACGTGGAGAATGCCAGCTCCGTGGCCATCCAGCCGGTCCATTTTCATGGCTCGTCCCAGCCCAAAGGCTGCGCCATGGATAATCCGCGGAAAACCACTACTTACGTGGTCACGGCGACCGGCGCCGAGGGCAGCCGCGACCAGGAGCGCGTCACGGTGACGGTGCATTGACCGCCGGTGCATTACCGCCTAACCCACCGGCTTCCGGCACGTCTATACAGCCGCCATGCCGAACCACGCTCTCCGTTGCCTGGCCGCCGCCGCCCTCGGCGCAGCCTTCTTGCTGATTCCCGCCCGGAGCCAAACCCGAGAGCCCGAGTACGGCCTCAACATTAACGTCAGCGAGCATGACCCGCAGCACTGCGCGGACCTGAAAGCGGAATCCGCCGGAGAACTCGTCCAGGCCACGGAGGCTTTCACGCTCTCGCGCGCCGAGGCGCCCACCCTCGAAATCAGCGCCCTCGATCACGGCAACATCCGCGTGCTCGGGGAGTCGCGAGCGGATTATGGCGTGGAAGTTTGCAAGTTGGCGGTGGCCGGCGATCGCGGCGCCGCCCAGCAGACGCTCCTCGGCATCACGGTCTCCCGCAACGCCGGCAGGCTTTCCCTCTCCGGCCCCTTTGCCGACGGAGGCCATTGGGTGGCTTATTTTATTGTTCACGCGCCCAAAGACGCCCCAGTCGACTTGGAGACGCGCAACGGCGCTATCGCCGTTCGCGGGGTCGATGCCTTGGTCAAGGTACACGCCACCAACGGCCCCATCGCGGTGCACGACTGCAACGGCCGCGTGGAGGCTGATTCCGCTAACGGGCCGATCGCCTTCGAAGGCTCCGGCGGCGATGTCCATCTGCAAGCGCAGAACGGGCCCATCGCGGTCAAGGTCTCCGGCGACCTGTGGAACGGCAACCAATTGGAGGCCCGCACCAATAACGGTCCGGTGAGCCTGAACTTCCCGGACAGCTTCCGGTCCGGGGTGCGCGTGGAAAGCTCCGGGCACTCCCCGCTGAGCTGCCGCGCCGCCGCGTGCGCCGGCGCCACTACGGATTTGCGCAGCAGCCAGCGGGTTATCCAGATGAACGGCTCCGGCGTTGCCATCCGCATCTCCACGCTCAACGGCCCCATCTCCATCGGCGGCGCCGAAAGCAAGTTGCACAAGATTATCTGAGAGCCGCTATTCGCCCAAATGCATCTGCATGAACTTGAGGAACACGGGGTAGTCGCCGGGCATCGCGCCGTGCCCGCCGGAGTGCATCAGGTAACCGATATCGTGCAAAATCGGCTCGCCCGCCGGGGGCATCTGATCGGTGCCCAGGCCCTGCTTGCCGAACAGCTTGAACACCGGTCCGGCGGCCACCGCGGCGAGAAACTCGCCCTTGGGATCCGACCAGTAATCCTGGTTCCCGGTCTGTAAAAGCACCGGCCGCGGAGCCATCAGCGCCACCAGCATGTTGGCATCCACCGGAAGTTGGTCCACGTGCTCCGCGTACTTCTGGTAATTGGCGCAGAACTGGTAGGGGTAGCGCGACGGCGCCACCAGGTGAGCGATGGTCTCGCCGTAATAGCGCCGGCTGAGCGCCGCGCCGCCCTCGCCCGAGCAACTGGCAATCACCATGGCGAAGCGCGTGTCGTGGGCCCCCGCCCACATCACGGTCTTGCCCAGCCGCGAGATGCCGAAAATCGCCACCCGCCGCGCATCCACGCCCTTATCGGTCTCCAGGTAATCCATGGCGCGGCTCAGCCCCCAGCCCCACGCGGCAATCGACCCCCATTCGTCGGGCGCCGGCTCCGTCTGCCCGGGTTTCAAGTACAGCGACCGCACGCCGTAAGGAATTCCGCCCAGGAAATCCGGGTCGATATCGCCGTAATACACGGTGGCCACGCCGAAACCCGCCTCCAGGAACGGCGGCACGTTCAGGCGCCCGATTCCCATCTTGGGCGCGGGAACTCGCTTCTTGTCCCGGCCCCACACTTCGCCCGGCTTCACCCCCGGATCGTCCACCGTGCTGGAATTGGCCGAGAAACCGATATTCAGCAGCACCGGAACCGGCTTTCGCGAATCCGCCGGAAGGTACAGCAGCAGGTCCATCTTAGGACCGTTTTTGTCGGCGGAAAAATACACCGTCACCTGGCGCCGCAGGGCCTTTCCATCGAAGGCCGGCGTGCCCTTGTCGAACACGTCGAAGGTCATCGCCTTGGGGCGGCCGGGGGCGCGCCCGTACTCGTTTTCCTCGAATAGCCGCACGATCTCCGGACGGCGCTTCTCGGTCCACGTCTTGGCGTCGCGCACCGGTTTGCCGTTGACCAGGGTCAAGGGGTCGGGCAGCGTATACGTGCCCACTTTGCTCTCGTCGTAGTTCACCGGAATGCCCGCCACAGGCTTGGGGTCGGCGGGCGGTTGGGGTTGCGCGTAGGCCCCGGCCGGTAGCATCGCAGCCAGCGCCAGTAATGCATAACGGGATCCGAGTGGCATGTTTGCCATCTTAACGCCGTTGCCGGCGCCGCGCGGGACTGCGGACTCAGTTGCCGGACGCTACTACCCGTACCACGCTGCGCCACAGAAACTCGACTTCCCGGTAAAGCGATGTTTCGAGCAGCCGCTCGTCGTCCCCGTGGGCGCCGCCACCGCCGGCGGCATCTTTTTCATCTACAATCGGGCCGAATCCATACGCCTCGACTCCCTTGGCCCGAAGCTGCGCATTGTCCGTAGCGCCCGTGAGCATCGCCGGCAAGGTGATGGCCTCGGGGAACATCTCGCGCTGGGTGGCTTCAAACGAGTGGAACATTTCGTTATCGATTCGCGAGGGCTGGCCCGCCGGCCGGCCTTCGCCGCGCGGCACGATCTCCACGGCCGGGTCGTGAATCAGTTCCTTCAGCCAGGCGTAGAATTTCGGCATATCCTCGTCCGGCAGGGCGCGGATGTCGATGGTAGCTTCGGCCTCCGAGGGAATTACGTTCGAGCGGAATCCCCCCTGGATGATCGTGGGCGCCACCGACGTGCGCAGAATCGAGTAATGCGTCAACTCATGCTGGGCGAACCACGCCTCGATGGCTGGGCGGCGCGCGGGGTCGGAAAGGTGATTGTAGCGGTCGGCCTCTTCGGGCGTGCTGATGGTGGCCAGCCGTTCGAAGTAGGTCCGGGTGGTATCGTTCAACCGCATGGGCGGCTGGTTGGCGGCAATCTTGGCCACCGCCGCCGCCAGGTGCACCACCGGGTTGTCCAGCCGCGGCCTCGATCCGTGGCCCGCCTGCCCGTGCGCCACCAGCCGGATTCCCCTGGGCACCTTCTCGGTGGTGGCGATTTCGATCGTGCGCACGCGCCCGTTGCGCGCAGTCGCCATTCCCCCCTCGGTGATGGCGTACTCGCAGGCGATCTCGTCCCAATGCTTGCTCACCATGAAGCCGATTCCGGCCGCGGACTTGCCTTCCTCGCCGGCCTCGCCCAGGAAAATCACGTCGCGATCCAACGGAACTTTCATCCGCTTCAGCAGCAGCACGGTCATCAATGCCGAAGTGACTTTGTCCTTGTCGTCGATCGAGCCGCGCCCGTAAACGTAGCCGTCCTTGCGCAGGGCGGCGAACGGGTCCACCGTCCACTTCTCCCGCTGCACCCCCACCACATCCAGGTGGCCCATCACCAGCAGCGGTTTCTTCCGCCCGTTGCCTTCGAGGCGCGCCACCACGTTGCCTCGCCCCGGATCCATGGCATAAATCTGCGCCGGAATTCCCTCGCGGTCGAAAATCGCCTTCAGGTACTCGGCGGCCTTGCTCTCGTTCCCCGGTGGGTTGCTGGTATCCATCCGGATGAGATCCGCGTAGTGCTGAAAGATCTCGGGCTGGAGAGACTTCCAGTCCACGGCGTATTTCCCGTCCGCGCCGGCGGCGAAGCCCGCCAACACGGCGGCCAACAGAATGACCCGGAGTCGGCTCGGCATGAGGTCAAGATTACCATGGAAAACGCCCGCGTCCGCCCGCGCGCCGTAGTACAATGCGGCAGATCCCATGACCGTCACTTCCGAGAAAGCCATTGGCCGCGCTCCCGAAGAGTTGACTCTCGACGAGCGCTTGCACCTCACCGGAAAATACATCGCGCTGGAACTCTACACCCCGGCCACCGCCCCGTTCAAACGCATTGAAGCCATCGGCGATTCCGTCGCCGGTTGCATTCGCATGCTCCGCTCGCGCGGATTGGACCCGGAGAATTTCGAGTACAGCCGCCTGGCCCCACCCTACTGAAGTTCCGACGTGATGCTGGCCCCGCCCGGCCCGCTGGTCACGGATTTGACCACCTGCCGCGAATCCTTGGCAATCCAGAAGACGCTCTTCTCGGAGCCGCCATCGGCCGACGCGGATTCCACCTTGAACGCCTCGAATTTGCCCGCCGGCACGATCACGTTTTCCGAACCCGCCACCTTCAGTTGCCACAGCGCCGTCTTCATCTTGGTGAGATCGTACGTGCGGTAAGTGGCCGTATAACCTTCGGCCAGCGGAAGGCAGGCCAGCGAGACCGCGCCTCCCGCGCCCTCGGCGAAGATGGGACCGCCGAGATCCGCTTCGATGGGCCGCTCGCCATTCGGCAGGTTGAGCTTGCCCGACGCCCGGCCGCTGGAGTAATCGATGTCGGCCGTGATGGGTCCCTGCTTCAGATTGCGCTTGCGGGCCACCAGCGACCCTTTCTCCAGGGTGACCGTATCGGTGATCGCCCCCATGGCGCTGTCGCTCAACTGCGACACGACCCAGGCGCCATCCTGCTCCTTCACCGTAACAGTGCTGGTCATGGCCAGCTCCTGCCCGCCCATGGCCAGCTTGACCTGGTACTTGTAACTGCTCGGCTTCAGGTCCACCGCCGGCTTGGGAGCCGTCACCGACGCCCCTTCCACTTTCTTCGTCAAAGTCACCGTCTTGGGATCGACGGTAATTTCCGAAAGGCGCTGGACCACCTCCGGCGTGCCGCCTTCCTGGTAGCGCCCATCCAGGTGCCGGGCCAGGAATTTTTCGGCCGCCATGTACATCGCCATGTTATTTACCGGCCGCGCGAAGCCGTGGCCTTCATCGGGGGCCAGCAGGTACTCCACCGGGAAACCGCGGTCGCGCAGCGCGATGACAATCTGCTCCGCCTCCCCGCGATTGACCCGTGGATCGTTGGCTCCCTGCACCACCATCAGCGCGGTCTTGATCCTGGCCGCCTGGGTGAGCGGCGAGCGCTCCGCCAGCCACTGCTTGCCCTGCGGCGTTCCCGGATCGGCCATGCGCGCGTACATCGTCCTGCGCGCCGCCTCCCAGTAGGGCGGAATCGAATCCAGTAAGGTCAGCAGGTTGGATGGACCCACGATGTCCACCGCGGCCTTGTATAAGTCTGGCGTGAAGGCTACTCCGGCCAGCACGGCATAGCCTCCGTAAGAGCCGCCCAGAATTCCCACGCGCTTGGGGTCGGCGATGCCCTGGGCGATCAGGTACCGGACGCCCCAGGTGAGATCGTCCTGCATCTTGCGGCCCCACTCGCCGTTGCCGGCGTTCAGGAACTTCTTGCCGTATCCCGTGGAGCCGCGGAAGTTGGGCATCAACACGCCATAGCCGCGATTGGCCAGAAACTGCACCAGTCCGTTGTAGCCCCATACATCGCGCGCCCATGGCCCGCCATGCGGCACCACCAGCACCGGCAGGTTTTTGGCGGTGGGGCCCTTGGGCAGGGTGAGGTAAGCGGGGATCTCCAACCCATCGGACGACTTATAGTGGATCGGCTGCATGGCCGCCAGCGCGTCGCGCGGCACCTTCTCGCGCACCTTGTATTCCAGCGTGAGAGTGTGGGCGCGCCGGTCGAACAAATAGGTTTCGCCCGGTTCGGTGTCGCTGCGCACCGTGATCAGCCAGAGCCGCTCATCGCGCGTGCGCGAACTTACCCCGACTTCCTTACCGGGGAACTTGGTCTCCTCCAGCCAGCGGAAATCGGCCTCGAACGACTTATCGCGAAAGTAGCGGCGGACGCGGTCGTCGATGTAATTGGTCTGGGCCAGCTCTTCGGTGAGTTCGCTGAAAACCGCCGCTTCCAGATCCACGCGTTTCATGGGGTCCTGCTCCACCGTTTCGGTAGCGCCCGTGGCCGGGTCGAGCAGCGCCAGCGACACCAGGTCCGCGGCGTCGCCCTTGTTGGTTTCGATATAGACCCGCTTGCCTTCCTTGTCGAATCGCACCACGCCGCAGGTCTCGAAAACGTTACAGGAGTAGACCTTGGTGAATCCCGCCGGGTCTACCCGCAGCAACTCGGTATCACCGGCGTCGGTCGAGCGTTCAGCCATCCGCAGTTCGCCCTTCAAGTCGAAAATCCAGCCCGCTACGCGCTCTGTATTCTGGCGGATCAGGCTGCGCTCCCCGGTGGAGATCTTCAATTTGTAAAGGTCGTGCCAGGCTTTATCGCGGTCGTTGATCCCGATATAGAGGATATCCGGGTCGGTCTTGGGAGCGCTGTACAACTGCACCACCACGCCCTTCAGGCCCGTGAGGTCGCGCGAGGGCGGGGCATCCGCGCCCGCCGCGGCGGGGGCGGCCGGATCCACCGCGTAGACGTTGAAATTCTCGTCCCCCTCGTGATCCTTCACATAGCAGACGTACTTGCCGTCCCGCGTCCACAGATAGGCCGGTATCGGCCGTTTGAGCTCGGTGGTGAGCAGGTGCGCGCTGGCGAAAGATTCGCCGATCCCTTTCACCCAGATGTTCAGGGTGCCCTTCCAGGGTTTCAGAAAGGCCAGGTACCTGCCATCCGGGGAGAGTTGCGCATTAGCAATTTCCGGATTGCCGAAGAACAGTTCGCGGTCGATAAGCGGCGGCAGACCGGTAGCCGCGACAGGATGGTTTTGCCCCATAAGAACGGCTGCAAATAACATGGTGTAAATCAGTACCTTTGCAGGATTCATGATAATACCTTAATGGTAACGCGGCCCCCTGCGGCTCGTGTTCCTCCAGAAACCGCTGCTTCCCCCGACCCTCGTGTTGGTTTCTCCCGTGCTTCCTCCGGGTCCTCCGTGTCTCCCTGTGAATAGGCCGCCCCAGACCCCTGTCCCGGTATTTCTCCGTGCTTCCTCCGGGTCCTCCGTGTCTCCGTGTGAATACGCCGCCCGCCTGTCTCCGCCCCTCGGATCCTACGCCCTCAATACGGCCACACCCAGTTGCGCACCTCCGGCAAGTCGTCGCCGTGCTTCACGATGTAGTGCTTGTGATCGATCAGCTTGTCGCGCAGGAATTGCTTGAAATGGCCCGCCACGCACCCTACGCGGGCGACGCGGTCCACCACATCGCCGGCCAGGTGGAAACGGTCCAGGTCGTTCATCACGGTCATATCGAAAGGCGTGGTGGTGGTGCCTTCCTCTTTGTACCCCCGCACGTGGAAATTACGATGGTTGGTCCGGCGGTAAGTCAGCCGGTGGATCAGCCAGGGATAGCCGTGAAACGCGAACACCACCGGCTTGTCGGTCGTGAACACAGAATCGAATTCGCGGTCGGAGAGGCCGTGGGGATGCTCGGTGGATGGCTGGAGGGTCATCAAGTCCACGACGTTGACCACCCGGATCTTGAGGTCTGGCAGGTGGCGCCGCAGCAGGTCCACCGCGGCCAGGGTCTCGAGCGTGGGTACGTCGCCGCAGCAGGCCATCACCGCGTCGGGTTCGCCGCCCTGGTCGTTGCTGGCCCACCCCCAGATGCCCAGCCCTTCGGTGCAGTGGCGGATGGCCGATTCCATATCCAGCCACTGGAGGGCCGGCTGCTTCCCGGCCACGATCAGGTTCACGTAATCGCGGCTCCGCAGGCAATGGTCGGCCACCGAAAGCAGCGTGTTGGCATCCGGAGGAAGATAGACCCGCACCACGTCGGCCTTCTTGTTCACCACGTGGTCGATGAACCCCGGGTCCTGGTGGCTGAAACCGTTGTGGTCCTGGCGCCAGACATGCGACGTGAGCAGGTAAGTCAAGGAAGCGATCGGGCGCCGCCAGGGAATCTCGCGGGTGGTCTTCAACCACTTGGCGTGCTGATTGAACATCGAGTCGATGATGTGCACGAAAGCTTCGTAGCACGAGAAGAATCCGTGACGGCCGGTCAGCAGGTAGCCCTCCAGCCATCCCTGGCACATGTGCTCGCTGAGCACCTCCATCACCCGGCCATCCGGCGATTCATGATCGTCGTTGGGCAGGATCGTCTCGGTCGTCGCGCGGCCGGTCACTTCCAGCAAGGCTTCCAGGCGGTTGGAAGCGGTTTCGTCGGGTCCCATCACGCGAAAATTCGCCGTCCCCAGGTTGAGCTTCATCACGTCCCGCAGGAACGGTCCCAACACCCGCGTGGCTTCCGCCGTCACCGTGCCGGGCTTGGGCACTTTCACGGCGTAATCGGCGAATTCGGGCAGCACCAGGTCCTTCAATAGCAGACCGCCGTTGGCGTGGGGGTTGGCCCCCATGCGCCGCGTGCCGCGCGGCGGCAGGTCCGCCAACTCGGCCACTAATTGGCCTTCGGAATCGAACAGTTCCTCGGGCCGGTAACTCTTCATCCACTCTTCGAGGATCCGGATATGGTCCGGCTTGGCGCTTAATTCCGAGAGCGGAACCTGGTGCGCGCGAAAGGTGCCTTCGATCTGTACGCCATCCACCACCTTCGGACCCGTCCAGCCTTTGGGCGTGCGCAGTACCACCATCGGGGAGTGGCGGCGCTTTTGGAACCCGTGCGCGCGCGCTTCGTTCTGGATCGAACGGATCTCCGCGATCACCTCGTCCAGCGTAGCGGCCATCTTCTGGTGCATCGCCGGCGGATCGTCGCCCTCCACAAAATACGGCTTATACCCGTAGCCTTCCATCAGGTCGGCCAACTCGTCGTGCTCCATGCGCGCCAGCACCGTAGGCCCGGCGATTTTATAACCGTTCAGGTGCAGAATCGGCAGCACGGCGCCATCGCGAGCCGGGTTGAGGAATTTATTGGAGTGCCAACTGGTGGCCAGGGGGCCGGTTTCCGCCTCCCCGTCGCCCACCACGCAGCACACCACCAGGTCCGGGTTGTCGAAGGCCGCCCCGTAGGCATGCAGCAGCGAGTATCCCAATTCGCCCCCCTCGTGAATCGAACCGGGCGTCTCCGGCGCCACGTGGCTGGGAATTCCGCCGGGGAACGAAAACTGTGTAAACAGCCGCTTCATCCCCGCTTCGTTCCGCGGGATATGCGAGTAAATCTCGCTGTAAGTGCCTTCCAGGTAGGTGTTAGCCACCAGGCCGGGTCCGCCGTGTCCCGGTCCCGCTACATAGATCATATTGAGATCGTATTTGCGGATCAGCCGGTTGCAGTGGACATAGATGAAGTTCAGGCCTGGCGTCGTGCCCCAGTGGCCTAACAGGCGCGGCTTGATGTGGTCCAGGGTCAGCGGTTTCTTGAGCAGCGGGTTGTCGTAAAGGTAGATCTGTCCGACCGACAGATAATTCGCGGCGCGCCAGTACGCATCCATCTTGCGCAGTTCCTCGGCGCTCAGCGTGGCAGGCTCTGGTCCGTGGGTTGCAATCGTCGTGCCAGTAGTCATAGGAGTTCCTTCCCTCCATCATGCCAGAGTGGCGCTCCGCAAGTGTTTACGGAATGTCACAATGCGCCGGCCACCCTTCGATCAGCGTTCCGGCCTAACGCCAAGTATTTCAACCGGCCGAATCAAACCAATGCCGTATCGCTGATTTCCGCCATAAGCCCCACCATGGTCAACGAAGCGCGCGTCACGCTCTCCATCGACGACGTGTACTTTCCAGTCAACACCGCCCTCGCCGGCTTCCATCGTTCGACAGCTTCGGTTGCGGCACGGAGGGCCGGTTCTGGGTTTTGAATGGTCCGGTAACCATCAACCCGGCAAGAGCGGTTTGAATCGCCAGCTTCAGCTCTCGTTGCGGTTCTACTTCTAACGGGCCGCGGATCGGCGGGAACGTCTCTGCTGTTAGCGGGGGCGCAGGTTTCGTCCAGTGCCCGCGCCCCGCTGACAACCCCGCCACCCACCCCTGATACCGCCCTGACCCCAACCACCCCCGGCCGCCCCAACCCGACTCCGCCCCGACCGTCCGGCCCGCACCCCCGACTTGACACGCGCCCGCCCCAATGCTAGGTTTTTGGCACATGCCGGTCTTGGGTGTACGTTTCGCGAGCCTCCTGGCGGGGGCCTGGTTTTCCATTGCCGCCGCTGCCCAATCGCCCGCCCCGCCTCCCGTGCCGGCCTTCGATTCCGCGTTGGTCCAGGCCTTGCCCGATGCGCCCGACGAATTTCGCGCGGTCTTGGGTACGGTGATCCAAGGCGAGATTCGCCTTACCAATGCCACCCTCATGGAATGCCTGCGGTACGCCTACGGAATCAACAATGCATACCAGATCGAGGGACCCGACTGGATGCGGTCCCTTCAATACCGCTACAACGTTTTCGCCAAAGCGCCGGCCGATACGCCCCTTCCTCAGCTTCGCCTGATGCTTCAAAAGCTGCTGGCTGCGCGCTTTCAGATGACCCTCCACAACGAAAGCCGGGAATTCGCTTTCCTGGCCCTGGTGGTCTCCCCAAATGGTCTGAAACTCCAGGCGGCCAAACCAGGCTCGGACCCTTCCGGCAATCGGGAAATCCTCGGCAATATCTCTTCCAACAGCATTTCCATCGCGCAGTTGACGGCATTGTTATCGCGCTTCCTGGGCCAGCCCGTGCTTGATATGACCGGTCTTCTGGGATGGTTCGATGTGAAGCTCTCATGGACCCCTGCCGCCACGCCCGCCCAGGACGATCTTGCCGCCAACGCCTCCATCTTCGCGGCCCTGGAGGGGCAACTCGGGCTGACCTTGGAACGCAGAAAAGGGCCGCTGGACGTGATTGTGGTGGATCGCGCCGAGAAGACTCCCACCGGCAATTAACCACCCCCAACGTCCGCCCCCGTCGCCAACCCGCCCCCGCGATCCCCGCCGTGCGATCCCCATGCTAAGATCTGCGGTGCATGAACCCCCAGCTACGGGTCGTGCTCTTCTTCCTGGCGGCCGCCCTGCTGCTAGGCACTGGTCGGATCGCTATCCGATCCAGCACCGCCCATCTCAGAATCGTACGCACCTGGACCCGCGTTCAGGGCACACTCTTCGATGTGAGTTCCCGCGGCGTCACCGTCCGGATCGGCAGCGATCCCGACGCTCCTCGCGTTACCGCCGCCGCGGACAACACCATCGGGCTTTCGTCCCTCGGCCCGGTAACCGTGTACGCCGATCCCGCCCGCCCCGATTGCTACGCCCTCGGCGGTTTTCTGCAACTCTGGCTTTGGCCGGCCACGCTCTTCCTCATCGCTGGCGTTTCGGGCGTGTGTGCCGTGGCAGTCTTGGCCGCCGGAAGAGGCGCCCCCGCCCAACCGGACCTGTCCGTCCCCGGATGGCATTTCTCGCCCCCGCCGCCCTTCCCCCTCTCCGAAGTCGTGGTGCGTCCCCCGGCGTCTGAGGTGAGGGGCCCGCTCGTCTGGTCGTTGATCGGCATCGCAGGCCTCGCGATTGGATTATTCGCTCCCCTGGCGCCCCTCTCCCGCGTGACTCCATTGCTGGCCTCGGGCGCCTTTTTACTGCTCACCGGGATGCTCAGCCTCTACAACTTCACTCTCCGCGTCTCGGCCGGAGATACCGGGATCCTGGCAACCTCCGCGCTCGGCTGGCGTCATGTCCCCTGGGACCGGATCAAGCGCGTGGAGCGGCGCGAACTGACATCCACTCTCCATGGCAGCCGTTTTCGCACCCACGGCCGCACAGCTTCGAACTGGGGAAGCACCACCGAGTCCATCGTCTTCGCGGATGCTGCCGGCCACTCGCTCCTCCGCGTGAGCACCAGACTCCAGCCGCGCGATCAGATGCGCCGGCTCATGGAAGTCTGTCAAGCCCATACCGGTCTGGTGGAGCAGTTCCGCCGGATCGATGTCCCCGCCCTGTGATCCTCTGACCGGATCGTTGGTGGGGCCTCGCGGTCAGCGCGCACCCGCGCGGCAGTGCGGTTAGTTACAGCTGTCAGACCGAGGTAACCGTAGTATGCGGAGTTCGTCCGAAATGGCATTCGTATTGCACTATGACCTGAGTAATGAGCCAGGTCTGTATTAGTGCCCTAGTCCTCCTGGCGCTGTATACAGTCCCACCTCCCGACGCCGGCGAAATCGTCCGGAAGTCCGTCGCCAATACTCAGATGGATTGGAACGCCGCGCCGGAATACAACTTCACCGAACGGGATGTAGTAGTCGCTAACCGCGCGCGGAGTGTCAAAACGTACCGTGTGATCATGATCGACGGATCACCCTATAACAAACTGATCGCGGCCAATGGAACACCGCTCGGAACCGCACAGGCGGCGGCACAGGAAAGCAAACTCCAACAGGAGGTGGCGCGAAGGCAGCACGAGACACCGTCCCAACGTCAAAGGCGCATCGCTGAATACCAGCGCGAACGCCGCCAGGACAATGATCTCTTGCGCGAGATGATCAAAGCCATGAATTTCCGCGTGGCTGGCGAAGAAGTCGTCGATGGCCGCCGTTGCTTCGTCCTGGAGGGAGACCCCAATCCGGAATACCGCCCCATCAGCCGCGACACCCGCGTGCTTCGAGGGATGCGTGGGAAGCTGTGGATCGATGAACAGCAGTATCAATGGGTCAAGGTAGAAGCGGAGGTGTTTCGGCCGGTGGCCTTCGGGCTGTTCATTGCACATGTGGAACCGGGCACCAGGTTCACCCTCGATCAGCGGCCCGTGCAGGGTGGCTTGTGGCTCCCCAGCCATTTTTCCATGCAGGTAAGAGCGAAAGTGCTGCAGTTGTGGTCGCATAATTCCAACGACGATGAGACCTACTCTGCCTACAGCCGCCGCTCTCGAGGCGGCCCGGCGCTTACTGCGCGTATTAGTCCGGATTGCTCCGCCCACCCCAACCTGCGCCCCGGCCAAAGGTTCGCCATGCCACGTTCGGATATCACGGGTGACTGCCCCCTGTATGCCCGTGTTCGAAAATGGAAGTAAGGATGAGTTATGCCAGTAACTGATGTCCGGCCCGGAGAGCCGTCTGAGATCGCCTATGCTGTCGAGTACCGGTCCGGAAAACGGGAAATTCACGGCAAAGAACCGCCCGCCTTCACCATGTCCGTGACGGACGGATCGCAATTGCACCGCATTCTAACCGGCAATGCATACTCGGCGGCACTGGAGTTCATTCGGAAGCAATTCGATATCTCCGGCGACCTGGTTGCGGCCCTGCGCGTGAGACAAAAGTGCGCGCATCGGGCGTTCTTCGATTCGCTCTGGTCCCTGGCGGCGCGATGCGCGCCAATGCGCATGGAAACCTGGCTTCAGAGCAGAAAACGCGCCGTCGAGAATATCCGGTTCCACTACGACATCTCCGACAGATTCTACTCGACGTTTCTCGACTCGCGATTGGTGTATTCGAGTGCCCTGTTTGAAGACGCTGCCTGGTCTTTGGACCAGGCGCAGGAGGCCAAACTTAAGAAACTCTGCCAGGACTTGGATCTGCGGGCCGGCGACCGCTTTTTGGATGTGGGCTGCGGCTGGGGCGCCCTCCTGGTTTACGCAGCGCAGCGTTATAAGGTCCGCGCCACCGGCTGTACGCTGAGTCATAACCAATACCTCTTCACCAGATCACTGATCCATCAACGCGGTCTCCAGGAGTCTGCCTCCGTCCAGGAACTGGACTACCGCGATCTCTCCCGCCGGTTCAACAAAATCGCTTCGGTCGGGATGTTCGAGCACGTCGGAAGGCATCGCCTGGCTAAGTACTTTCGCAAGATCTATAGCCTGCTCGATCATGGGGGCCTTTTCCTGAACTCTGGAATTGTCCGCCCCGAAAACGTCGCCGACGATCCGGAAACGTGGTTCTTGCTAAGAAGAGTCTTTCCGGGCGGCGAATTAGCCCATCTGTCGGAGGTGGTCCGCGCGGCCGAAGCGGCTGGTTTCGAGGTCATTCGGATCGAGGGCCTGCGCAAGGACTATGCTCGAACCTGCAAGGAGTGGGTCGAGCGGCTGCGCCAAAATAAAGATGCGTCGATCGGCCTCGTGGGCGAAGAAATATATCGAACCTGGCTGTTGTATCTGGCGGCTTCGGAAGCAAATTTTGAAGCCGGCGCCACAGACGTCTTCTCCGTTTTGATGGCCAAAGCGTAAGGCCGGGGTAAGGCCTGCGGTCACGCTGCCCAAGCACCCGTAAAATCGCATGGGCCCGCCGCGCCTCGCGATCCCCTCGCCGCCTGCCGGCCGTTGCGCTTCGGTTACCACGCCGGCAGCAGAACCGTCGGGGTTCGCCCCGCGTCGGCCATTCGCAGATAGAAATGACCGATGCCGGCCAGCCCCAGCATGAGGTCGGGCGTTTCGTTCCCTCCCGGCAGGCCGCAAGGCCACGGTACCCGCCTTCGCTCGCATCGTTCCAAGCCTTCCTCGGCGGCGTCTTTCACCGGCTTGAGCCAGCTCTCATCCCCCAGAACCTGGGAAGCGTAGATCAGTAAATCGGCGTTCCCCAATTCCCCGTGACACAGCGAGTAGTTCTGCGGCGAACCCATGTCGTCCCGCACCGTCTCCAGGGCATGCAGCGCTTCCTCCCATAATTCCTTCTCCTCCAGAACCTGTCCCGCCCGCAAGCGCGAAAATCCAATCCCGGTCGCCCCGTGACACCAAAGAACCGGATATGCAGGCTCTTCTATGCGAAAGTCCGGCCAATTTCGTTCCTCCGGATTCCACCAGCTCCGCTCGAAACGAAATGCTTCCATCGCCGCCCGCCGGAACCGGCTCTCGCGGGTTGCCGCGTATAACTCGGCCAGCGCCCATCCCACGCCGGCGGCGCCATGCGAGAACCCCGTCAGGTTCCGCTCTACCCCGATGGTCGCCCAACTCCAGCCGCGGTCCTCCTTGAAGGCCTCGGCCACCAGCAGATCCCCGTGTTCCATCGCCTTTTCGAGCAACCCGCCATTCTGCCTGCGGCGGTAAAGAGACAGCAACAGCCCGATGGCTCCCGCGCTGCCCGTCATCACGTCCAGATTCGAGCGGTCCAGCGCGGCTTCCCGAATCGTCTCGCCCGCGTCCATCCGGCCCATTTCGGACGCCACATAGAGGATTCCCAGTCCGCCGGCATACAGCCCGCGCCCGGCCTCCGGAAGCTTCTCCAACGCCTGCCGCAGCGCCCCCTCCGCCACCAGCCGGAAGATTTCTTCGCCGGTCGCCTCCGCCATGCGCGAGAGGAACAATGCGATCCCGCTCGTGCCATTGTACAGACTCGGGCCCAAGGCTCCGTGCGCAATCCGCTCGCCGTCCAAAAAATCCGACGTCCAGTTACACCGTCCGCGGCTCCATAACGCGTCCCGGCACAGGCGGGCGGCAATCCGGCCGGCAATCTCCAGGTAGCTCGGATTCATACGCCCCGGAACGGAAACTCATATCCGTCCGCGGACCCGGCGTTCAGCCAGGGCCGGTCCAGCGATAATCCGCGCCGCTCGAATTGCCGCCGCACCTCCTCCAGACGCTCCTCCGCCGGTTTGCCCGTAGTCGCCGCCATCCCTTCCGCCAGAATCCGGCAGCGATGTCTTCCGAAGCTGTCGCCGGGGTCTTCGGCGAATCCCAGTCCGGGGGCAAGCTGCCGGGCAAACAGCGGAGTGCCCGCCTCCAGCCAGGTCTTCAACCGTTCCCGCACTCTCTCCGCCAGCAGCGCCCCAATGCCGTAATCCCGCCGGTTCACATACAAGACAGCCGCGTCCCGCCGCGGATAATGTAACGCCCTCGTGCCGCATTTGAATTGAAACTCGATCTGAAAGCGGTTGAATTCGCGGGTGATCGCTTCCATCAGCAGCGGCGCGCCCTCCATCGAAATATTCCAGTAGAAACGCAGCGTGCCTTCCCCTTCCTCGAACGGGCCGGCCGTATCTCCGAAGGCATGATAGAAGCCCGGCTGGATATCCGACGACCCCGCCGGCAGGAAAATGCTGACCGCCTTCCCGGCTTCCGGACCCAGCCCGAGGCCCCGATGCGTCAGGTACTCGCCAGGGAGAAACGAACGGGCCGCGCCGCCCTTTCGCGCCAGAATCCGGCCTTCCTCCAGGATTTGATCGATCCGCCATCCCTCATCCCAGGCTGCCTGGCCCGTGTTGGCGGCGCTGAGAACGGAGGTCAGATCCCCGTCGTTCCTCTCGCTGTCGTCCGCAGCCGGCGCGTCCAGTATGGAGTGCATGTAGCAGCGGCGGTACAACACCTTGGCCAGCCTCCCGGCGTGCTCCTGCCCGGGCAGATCGGCCGCCAGGATGGCCATCAGTTCGTCGTGCACCGCGCCCCGGTCCTCTCGAAAGGTGCTCCGATCAGTTGCTCCGCGGCCCATTCCGGCCGCGTGAAAACGTGCAGGCTCCCCTGCATCAGCCGAACCGCCTCACTCGTGATCTCCTCGCCTTCCTCCAACGTCTCAAACGCCGTCTGCAGCATGCGCGCTCCGGCGAAGCGGATCGCTCGCGCCGCAAATTCCGCCGGCTCCCACCCTCGCGATTCCGCGTAGGCGCTCAGAAACGCTCGCAGGGCCGGCTGGATCGCCTCGATCGCAAACTCCCCCGGCCAGCGTATCCAGAGATTCCAGTAAGACTGCAGCAGGGCGCTGACATCCCAGATGGAATCGCCCCAGGAAACGAACTCCCAATCGATTACCCGTAATCGGCTCCGGTCGGCCCCAATCAGGCAGTTCTCGAGTTTCCAGTCACCATGAGTCACGGTGTCTTCCCGCCACTCGGCGCGCAGCCGGTCCAGTCCCCGGGCGAACTCGGGGTATGTTTTGACGAGTCGAATCAGTTCATTCTGGCCTTCGCTGGCTTCCGTGGTTTGGTCCAACGCCTCGTGCATCGAGAGGCTCCATGGAATCGAGCCGGCAAATACCGAAGCCATCTCGCCCGAAGCCATTTCCCGGTGAAAGTTGCCCATCACCTCGCCGCACAACCGGCCGGTTTCCGGCGCGAAACGATCCGGTGCATCGTAAAGGTCCGTGTGGCCGGAGAGAAACTCAAATACCAGGATGGAATTCGGCGGATCGTAGGAATAACAGCGCGGCAGTAAGTAGGGCCACCGCTCAACCTGTTGGCGGTAGAACGCCGCTTCCCGCTCCACACTTCCGCGGGCGCTGGAATGCCAGCCTTTTGCCTGTTTGACAAGGTACTCCCGCTTCCCGAAGGTCACGTGAAGGTTGCGATTCCGCCGGGTTAGCGGAAGGACCGAAAAGCCGCCGCTAACCGCCGTATCCGCATCGCCGTATTGCCTTTCCAGAAGGTAATAGAGGACGTTCGCCTCGGTTAGAAACATCTCGCGCCGGTTTTTAGATGGCAGGCGGAGCGGGCGGCATCGACCAACCCTCCACCGCCGGCAGAAATCCGGTCGCTTTCTTCTTCTTTCCTTTGCAGTACTTCGCTTGCACCGAGCACGGCGGGGCCTTTGTAGTGGGGGTCGTAGTCGGTGACTTGTCCATACACAATATCTTCATCACCGAGCACGGAGGGGCTTTCGTATCCGGCGTGGTGCCGTCCGCCTTACATAACTTCACCACCACGGAGCATGGGGGGGCTTTCGTGTCGGGCGTAGTTCCGTCTACCTTGCAGAAGTACACCACCACCGAGCACGGCGGGTTCTTGGTGTTGAGGGTTGTGCGGTCCTTCTTGCGTTTCGCTTCGGCCGAAACATCGGCGTTGAGAAGCCCAGGAAACTCCTGAGCGATCGGTCCTTGAAAGAACTCGTGAGGTGTCTTCATCTCGGCTCCTGGGAGTAGGAAATAACTTACCAGAAGAGAGGTCGGATTACAAGCGTCATGCCGGACTTAGTTTTGCGGTAGCTTCAGCATCCAGATTCCGCCCGACCGGTTCTCCAGACTCAGCACCATCTTGTCGAATGCCAGTGCCATGGAAGGTTCCGAAAGCGAAGGCGCCAGCATCCTCAAACTTCTGGAATGAAAGTGCTGCACGGCGAAAGGTCCCCCTCGCGGATGCTTCGTGGCGGGGTCCAGGCGTTCGGCGAAAAGACAGTTATAGCTGTCCTCCTCGGAGCTGAAATAAAGCAGATTGCCATCCGGAGACCAATGCGGATCGGGGTGGGCTCTGGCGGAATGAGGGATGGGGATCCACTCCGGCCGCGGCGGCGGCCGGTCCGCCGAAAATGGCGCCACGTACATATCGAAATCCCGATCCGTACGGAAAGCCGCAAAAGCGATCCACTTTCCATCGTCCGAAACCGATGTTACCCGCAAACCCAGTTGGGCATCCTGCAGGTAAGGGTGGCCGGTCCCGCTGGCTATGTCGAGCAGGCCCACAAAAAGTCTGGCCGATCTCCTTTGCACGTAAAACAGCCATTTTCGATCCGCGGACCAGGCATCCGGCGCCCCGCAATCGGCGCACAGCTCCACCGCCGCGCCTCCCGCGAAGGGGGTTTCGAAGATCGCGCGGTCGTCAACGTTATTAACCTTCCAGGCGACCCACTCGCCATCGCGTGTAATTTGCGCAAACGATTTGTACCTGCCGCCCGTGGTCAGCGCTCGTTCCTGGCCGGTGGAAAGGTCCTTCCCCCAGATCTCCTGAGATCCGCTGCGGTTGGAAACAAAAACAACCCGCTTGCCGTCCTCGGAGATCGATTTGGCATAATTGTCGGCTTCGTCCGAAGTCAATCGCTCCACCGTTCCCGTGGGCTTCCCCTCATTGGCCTTCAAGGGAAGCTCGTAGAGCGACGGATTCGCCGCCAGGCTGGCAAAAACCAGGTGGCCGTCTTTCGAAAGCGAAGGCGAATCTTCGTCCGTGGTGCCGGTAGTCAGCCGCTGAGGCTCCCCCACTGCCAGCCGCGTTCGCGGATCGATCGTCACGAAGCCGACTCTCGGGCCGCTCCAGTTTTGCGCTCCTTCGCCGCTGAAATACACGCGGTTCCCTCTCCACACGAACGGATCGAAGAATCCCTTCCCGATCACATGGCACGGCGCCGCCTTCCCGCCAGCGAGAGGCGTGATCCACCAGTCGGACGTGTGAACGACATCCGCCGGGTCCTTCAGTCCCAGAAATAGAAGGTCCTTGCCGTCGGGGCTCCATATCGGATGCGCGGCGGCGGGGAAATCGTCCCGAATCCGGCGATTGGTCGAGGTGGCCAGGTCGAAAACGAACAACTCCCCCATCCCGTTGCGCAAGGGAAAAGGGTTGTTCGGCCCGGTCCAGTAAGCGATCCTCGACCCGTCTGGCGAGAACCGCGGTCTGCGGCCCCCGTCCACCAGCCGTTGCTCCGTTCCCCCCAACGCCGGAATGATGTAGAGTCCGCCCCCCGCCCGCTCCGACCGGAAGACGATCCTGGTCCCGTCGGGCGAGAAATCCGGTTCAATGGCGTCCGCCGGGTCATCGGTCAGTCGAATCGGATCGCCGCCGCCGATCTGCTTCACCCAGAGATTCAGATGCCCGCTTCCGCCGCGATCCGAAGAGTAGGCCAGCAGCTTACCGTCCGGCGAAATCGCGGGATCGATGTTCAGGCCGCCTTCGATGGTAAGCCGCGTGATTTCCATCGGTGCGCCCCCGTGCCCTCCGCGATTCAGGTTTCGATTGAGAAGCCAGACCCCGCCCGCGATCCCCAAGGCCATCGCCATTAGGGTTCCCGCCAGCCAAGGCCATATCCCGGCTGCCAGGCGCCGCTTCGCCAGTCCGGCATCGCGCAGGTCTTCCAGCGCGATCTTGATCTCGATCATGCTCTGATAGCGCCGTTCGGGCTGCTTCCGCAGGCACCGTCGAATCAGTTCGTCGAGCTTCTCCGGCGCCCCGTCCAGCGCGCTCGGTTCGTTCATCGCCGTGGCCGCCAGGGCTGCCGACATTGACCTGCCTGGGAACGCCCGCCGTCCGCTCGCCAGTTCGTACAGCACGCAGCCGAACGCGAACACGTCGCTGCGCGGGTCGATCGCGCCATCCAGTTGCTCTGGCGCCAGGTACCCTGGCGTCCCCGCGATGGCCGCCGTCTGGGTCGAATTGATGCTTCCCCCGCCGGGCAGCGTCATCAGCTTCGCCAGGCCAAAATCCAGCACCTTTAGAGAACCGGTCTCGGTCACCAGGATGTTGGCCGGCTTCAGGTCACGGTGTATCACTCCGGCGGCGTGCGCCGCCGCCAGTGCGTCCGCCACCTGGATGCCATACTCTATTACCACTTTGGCCGGCGCCGGCCCTTTGAGCGGCACGCCCTTGACGAACTCCATCACCAGATACGGTGAGCCTTCGTGCTCCCCCACGTCGTAAAGCGTGGCGATGTGCGGATGGTTCAACGCGGCTACCAGGCGCGCCTCCCGCGCCCATTGCTGGCTGTACTGGGCCTTCACAAACTTCAACGCCACGCTGCGGTCCAGGCGCGTGTCGCGGGCCCGATAGACCACCCCCATTCCGCCTTCGCCGAGCTTTTCGGCAACCTGATAGTGCGAAATGGTTTGGCCGGTCACAAGCAATTCGTCACAGTCTACCTTACCGCTTTCGAAAAATCCTGTCACCGCGGCGTTTCGCAACGCACGCGACCGCCAAACAACCGTCGCGAAATCTGTACAATCGAACCATGACGCGGCTGCTCCACACCATCCCGGCGCTGGCGTTGGCCCTTCCGTGCCTGCACGCGCAGCCGCGGCCGCAGGCGGCAGAGCCAAAGGATCTCCGCCCCACCCCCTCCGCTTTGCATCTATCGTGTGTTGGCGCGGGTAGGCCGCTCGTGATTCTCGAGTCCGGCGCCGGCCGCGGGGCGGCTGATTGGGCCAAGGTTCAGCCCGCCCTTGGGGATCTGACCGAAGTCTGCTCCTATGACCGGGCCCCGAGCCGTTGTTGCGAGGAGGTCATTGACGATTTGCGCGCCCTTCTCAATAAGTCGTCTCTTCCGGGTCCCTACGTCTTGGTCGGC
>JASHSS010000638.1 GCA_030038565.1 Bryobacteraceae bacterium | reverse complement strand
CTGACCCGCCGCCCGCCCACCACCCCTACCGTGACCACCCCGCCGGCGCCCGACCCCATGGGGCGCCTGGAAAGTCTGGCCAATGACGTGGCCGCTTCGCTCGACTTCATGGTGGCCCGGTTCGGTCCGCCCGCGCTTCCGCACCTGACCGTGTCGCCGATTCCCGGCACTTTCGGCCAGGGCTTTCCCGGCCTGGTCTACCTTTCGACGCTCTCTTACCTGAAGAATCCCACCCGCGCCACCAACATCAACACCGCCCAGGAGATCTTCTTCGCCGATCTGCTCCAGGCCCACGAAGTGGCCCACCAGTGGTGGGGCAATCGGGTGACCGCAGCCACCTACCGGGACAACTGGCTGATGGAAGCGCTGGCCAATTACTCCGCCCTCCTGTTCCTGGAAAAAACCAAGGGCGAGCACCTTGCCGACCAGATACTGGATTCCTATCGCTCCCAGTTGCTGCTCACCGGCGAGTCCGGGAAGACCATCGAATCGACCGGCCCCATCGTGCTGGGCTCGCGCCTCGAGAATTCCATCGAGCCGCGCGCCTGGCGCGAAATCACTTACGGCAAGGGCACCTGGATCGTGCACATGCTGCGCCGCCAGATGGGCGACCAGCGCTTCTTCGGCCTGCTCTCCGAAATTCTCAAGCGCTACGACCACCAGACCATCTCCACGGACCAGTTCCGCCGGTTGGCGGCCAGCTTCCTGCCTCCCCGGTACGACGATCCGCAGCTCGAGACCTTCTTCGATCAGTGGGTCTACGGCACCGGCATTCCAGCTCTCAAATTGAGCTACACGGTCACCGGAAAGGCGCCCGCTTTCAAGCTCTCCGGCACTTTGACCGAAAGCGACGTGGACGACGATTTCAGCGCCCTCGCCCCGGTCGAGATTCAGCTCGCCCGCGGCAATACCATCTCCCACTGGGTGCGTTCCGCGGGCACCCCCGTCCATTTCACGGTTTCGCTCCCCCAGTTGCCCGCTAAGGTGACCCTCGACCCGCACCGGTCCGTGCTGCGGCGGTGAGCCGCGCGCCGCCGCGCGCAGCGGGCGGGTTGTGCGGCGGATTACGATTGGCCCGCCCGGCAGGTGCGCATCAGGGAAGTGAAATGCCGCCTGGCATTCTTATCGCCACGCCTGACGGCCGGTTTCACCCAGGGGAACGGCCACCGCGCAGATCGGCTGATGGCAGCGGCCCACAGTCGCGCGGCCGTCGTGGCCCCAGGCCGCGATCCGCTGCTGCAGCCCGGACAGTACTTTCGCGGCAGGCAAGCCGAAGGTTCGCGGAGGTCTCCCCGCCTGGCGCCGCGGTTTGGGAACATAACGGCCGTTCATTTTGTCTATTAGACCGGGCCGGGGCGAAAGGAGATTGCCATGCCCAAGCCAAGCGGGTCTCGCCTGATGGGCGCCGTGGCGGTTGCATTCTTGTTGGCTGTGCTGTTCGTCTCGTACCGGGCGCGCGGGTTCCACTACTGCGCCGGAACGGGAAACCGGCCCCAGGCGCGCGTCGCCGCCGGCGACGAACCGTGTTTCCCGGATGAAGAGCCATTGGAATGGCAACGCCTGGGGTGGCCGGGAAGAGTCAAGCTGGGGGCGCGGGCCACGGCCAAGGCTTTCGGGGCGAAATGAGCGCCGGCGGCGGGCCGCGCAGTGGCCTCGCTCCCTTACCGCCCCTGGTTCCAGACCTGCCGTTCCAGGCGCTCCAGCTCCAGGCGCGTTTTGGCAATCAGGTTTTTCATGGCCTGGCGCTCGGCGGGCGGGAAGCTGCATCGCGCGGCGACCAGTTGCGACCAGCCGGCGACCACCTGGTCGGCGCGCTCTTTGAGCGCGGTCATGGCGCCGGCGCGCGTGTTGGCCGGGGCGGCTTCGGTTGAGGCGGGCGCCGGCACGGGCCGGGCGGCTTCGTGGAGCGCGGCCACCGCGGCGGCGACCTTCCCGCTGTTCTCGGGAAGCAGCGCGATGGCCTCATTCTGAAAGTGGATGTGTCCCTCCTTCACAGCCGGCGCAATGGCGCGGTAGGTTTCTATGGATATCTTCGTCAACTGGGTCAGCTCGAAATAGTCGGGGCCGAACTCTTCGAGGAGTTGGATCACGTGGTCCGCCTGCGAGCGGCTCATGCCCAGGTGGCGTGGGCAGAATGCTTTCCAGGTGAGGCGGCTGGATTGGTAGAGGCGCTCGTCGCGGAGACGCCGGAGGGCCGCGGCTTCGGCGGCCGAGCAGCGTCCGGCAATCAGGCTGAAGGCTTTGCGTTGGCCGACAATGGTACCGAGTTCAAACGACCCGGCGGCTTCAGCCGCCTTCTTGGGAAGGGAGGTTTTCATGATGAGTTTTCCGGCGGAAGGCCAGGCGTGGCCGTCCAGGCGTTGTAACCCATTGATTCCAAACGGCTGGTTTTGGTAAAACGGCCACGCGCGGCCTTCCCATCTCAAGGATGGCACGCCAGCGCTCGGTTCCCCGGCGCGGGCCGCGCCCACGTTCCGGCTAACCCGCCCGCTTCCAGCAGGTTATCGGGACCTCGAAATTTGGCGATCTTTGTGAACCCGGGGGACCTGCCCCGGCGTACGCGATGCCCGCCTGCCGGCGCGACCGCCGGCTGGGCGCGACCCCGGGTTGGGTGTGACCGCGAGTTTGGCGTGACCTCGGGTAAGGCGCGACGCGGGTTGGGTGCGTCCGCGGGTTGGGTGCGTCCGCGGGTTGGGTGCG
>JASHSS010000637.1 GCA_030038565.1 Bryobacteraceae bacterium | reverse complement strand
GATGCGCACTGCATTCAGGGTAGCGCACGGGGAGGGTCAGGCCGCGGCTGGGAGAGGCTCGGGGGCGGCGGACTGGCAACAGCGCTTGAATTTTTTGCCGCTGCCGCAGGGACAGGGGTCGTTGCGGCCGATTTTGGGAGCGGGGCGGCGGAGGGGCGGGAGCGCGGCGGGGGCGGAGGGTTGCGGCGCGGCGGGAGGGGGCGCGGCGGGAGGCAGAGCGGGAGGGGTTGGGGGGGCGGCGGGCGGGAGGGATTGTGCAGAATTGGGCACGGAATCGACGGGTGGGGCGGCATCGACCGGAGGGCGGCGGGGCAACGGGGCGGCAAGGAGATCGAAGAAATCGGGCGCGGGGGGCCGGGGTTCGACCGGCGGCGGAGTGCAGGCGAGGGCGAGGATGGACTGGGCGGCCTTCAGACGGACGCTGGCCGGGAGGGAGGCATCGGTGATGGTGGCGCGGATGGTATCGACGGCGGCGGCGGCGAGTTGTTCGACCTGCTCGCGCCAGAAGATGGCCTTCCAGTGGTGGGCCTCAGTGAGCGCCGGGCGGAAGGCGGGGACGGAATGGAGCCAGTGGTAGACGGTGTTGCGATGAACGCCGGCGGACTGGGCGGCCTGGGAGATGGTGGAACCGGCGGATATCAGCGCCAGCACCTGCTCCTGGGGCGGGGTCAGGATCGGGAGTGAGGACATAGGGTCTCCTGGCTTCAGGAGAGCACGGCGGGGGGATGGAGTCTGAAATTGGTTGGGGGAAGAGGATGAAAGGAAAGGGGAAAAAGTTGGGGCGGGACGGTGAACGGGGAACCGGAGCGGCTACTGCGAAATCATCCCGATGGTCGCGAGCCAGGTTTCCACCAACTGAGGCCAGGCGGTAATCGGGAACCTGGTGCGCCGCAGGCCGAAGGCATGCCCGCCCTGCGCGTACAGGTGCATCTCCACGGGAACGCCGGCGGTCTTAAGCGCGATGTAGTAGGCCAGCGAGTCGTTGACGTTGTCCACGTGGTCGTCCTCCGCCTGCAGCAGGAACGTAGGCGGCGCCTGGCGGGTGACCGGGATATCGGGATTCAAGCCATAGTCTCTATCGAGAGACGTCTCGTGCTCCGGGTGGCGAATCGGGAATTTTCTGGCGCCCTGGTTGGCGTCCCACTCCGCCGCGGAGAGCGACAGATGCCCGGGATAAATTGGCACCGCGAAATCGGGGCGGCAACTCACTTTGTCGGCGGCGTCAACGGGCGGATACAAGCGCTTGTCGAAGTAGGTGCTGATGGCTGCCGACAGATGCCCGCCGGCCGAAAAACCGAGCACGCCGATCTTGTGCGGATCGATGTGCCACTCGGCGGCGTGAAGGCGCACCAGGCCCAGGGTCCTCTGCGCATCTTCCAACGCCATCGGCGATTCGGGGTACGGCCCCGATTTCGGATATGGCCCCACGTCGGTCACGCGGTATTTCAACAGGACACAGGTGATGCCTTTGGGCGTGAGCCAATCGCAGACCTCGGTGCCTTCGAGATCGATGGCCAGAACCTGATAGCCGCCGCCGGGGAAGACCACGACCGCGGCGCCGGTGTTCTTTCCTTTGGGCGAATAGACCGTGATGGTGGGCCGCGACACGTTGTACACTCCGCCATCGGAGATGTATTCCGGGCCGGCGACCGGCTGGGGGTCGGGCACTTTGCCGGGCCATATGGGCACCTGCGTGTGTCCGGGCGATGGCTGCCAGAGGGCTTTCTGCGCGAGCAGATTGGCAGAGGCGGACAGAAGACAGAGAGCAAAGAGCAGAGGCTTGGTCACAACCCCCACAGGTTAATACATGGCCGCTCTGAATGGTCAGAGGCAGCGGGCGCGGATCGGAGGCCTTGATGGACCAGGATGGTCGAGGTGGCCGGAATGCCGGGAGCGAGGGGCGGGTGGGCGACGGGGAGGGCGAAAGGGGCGGGTGGACGGCGGCTGGGCGGGGTGGGTTTCAGGGTGTGCGACGGATCGAGGGAGCCGGGCTGACTTGTGGGGAGGAATCCTTACCAATCTCCGAGCCAATCCGGGAGTCGGAAGATTATCTCAAGTTTCGCGACAGAAGCTTCGACTGGTCGTTCTGTAACACCCCAGGATTGGGATCGTTCCACTGGAAGCGGTGGAAGAACCAAATCGTCTCGTCAATAGCCAGTTCCGGGGCGCTGCCTGCCAAGCGTTCCGCTGGCACGTCGTTAACATGAAGTAAATTGGTTTCCATTGCAGGATAGTAGCCGCACCACCCGCGCGAGAACTCCAAAGCTGTCAGTATCCGAGACTTGACGTTAACGAGTTCAACGGAAATCGAGACGGTGCCAGCAAGAGCCATTTTCTGCGCGCACCGCGATGCGAATTCATAAATCTCAGTGAACCGATATAGCATACCTATCACGTCAACACATCCGGTTGGTTGGGCTCCTGTCGGTACCACCAACGCCTTTTGGAGTGCACGACGGAGGTTGTTCGGGTCGTCATCCTCCCAAAAGGAAAATAAATGCACGAATTGCCCACTCTGAAACAATCTCCAATACTCCCGGTGGCCCATGAAGTCGCACCAAGACGCAACCCACTCGTAGCCATTTTGACGATCCGTGCGATCAACATGTGGGTAGTCCCAGCCGCGCAGAGAGACCGCGCAGGATTCCATTATTTTCCAGCAGGCTGGGGGATCGGGGATGCGCGTGGGTTCGAAAATGGAAGGGACGATACGCACGCGCCAATGCGGCGACGCCTTGACCAGTGACAAGATGTCGGATGGTTCTGGAATGGACGGCACCAGTCAAAGCCCTCCTAGTTGTCTTTCGAATCTCTGGGCGTCGGACTCGATCTCACCGATTCTAGCCCCTGCTGCGTTAACCCGCCGCAGGAATCGGCGTAAGGCTTTGTCGGTCGCCAGATCGAGAATTTCGCGCATCTCAGTTTGGCCCTTCACCTCGCAAGTTTCGGGCATCCGATAAGACCGCGTGTAGACTGCACCCTCTCGTAAATCGACTCCATCCTTCTTACAGACGACTGGCACTTCATCGAACTCGTGGACTATTATCGCCAGAAAGGTCTTCCCATCCATTTCGACTCGACGTAGTTCCATGCGCACATACGGGTCAGCATGGCGATTGATTGCCGCCTGGATTTGATCCGAGTCGTAGGTTATGCTGTGCTCTTCGGCCATTCCCTCCGGAACAAATCGATCGCCCCGCTCTGAGACGCCGATTATTACGGTTCCGCCGTCGCGGCAATTCGCCATACCTAGAGCAGTGCGAATGACTTTGCGCTTGATGCTCTCCCAGGTAGCCGACTCTTTGTACTCCAGCACACGCTCCTCTCGCCCTAGTCGGATGAGGTCAATGAGTTGTTGAATATCAGGAATGATGCCTCCCAAAATGGGCCGCCTGCCGAGCGCGCCTCCGCAGTACCATTCTATTATTGCCTCTCTAAGTGAGCGGCCGGGCGATCTCGATCCAGTCGGAGTCGATGATGCACTTGGACATTTGGATGCGGAACGCTGTGAGTTGCATGGGGGTCGTTGCGGTGCTCCCGTTTTCTGACCTTCTCCATTATAGGATTTGGTCCTAGGGTTGGCGTCGCCATTCGGATTCTAGGTCGGCGTGGACCTGGGGGCCACCCTGTGCGCGGGGCGTACCCCCAAAAAGAGGAAACGAGCTATAGGGAGGTATGCAGTGCGAAGGCGCCCCATGGAAACACAGGGCCCTGCGGCATGCAGTAACGCAGAATTCCTCCTGACAAACGCCCTTGGAACTCACCGCTTCACGCGGTGAGGCCGACGGGCAGACGGTGACAGGTTGTCTTGCGCGCCTTCACGGTGATCAGCGAGCCGCCCTTCAGCTCGGCTTCGAAGCTGGCCAGAACATTTCGGATCATTCCAACCACCTCGGAGGCACCCAGGCCCTGCAACCGCATACGAATTACGGAAGGCCCGTGCGCCCCTGAAACTGCCAGGATCGCATGAAAGTCCGCGTCCAACGTCACGACTACTGAGTCTCTTCCCAGCGAGAATGCAAGGATCTCCTCATCCGCGGCTTTGCTCATACCGATCTCACCAATGTGAATGCAGTCATGCCCGAGACTGCGCAAGAGAACCGCCGCCTCGCGGGGAACTCCTTGATCCAAAACGAACTGCATGGCGGACCGCTCAGGCCGCGTTACTTTCGGTGGCGCTATCCTCGAGGCTGGCAGCGGCGAAAGCCAGCGCCTGCCTGACGTCTTCCGGTTCCAGTTCGGGATAGTTCCGGAAAAGGTCGTCCCGATTGGGATAGATCGCTAGGGCTTCTACTACCCGACGTACCGTCAGCCTCATACCCCGGATGCACGGCTGACCATTCATCTGGTTGGGGTTCCACGTTATCCGATCAAAGAGCGGCATCGCTTCCATTTTGATACATTTCGGCCCAGTATGCGGTTCGGGCGCTGGATCACTCCCCATCAACGACCTTCCGTCGGGCCAATCCGCACAAGCGAGGACTCGCCACGCCGGCCCCGCGCGGGCGATTTGGGAAAGGTCTGGCGGAGCCGTCTTTCAACGGAATGGTATTGCGGCTAGACGGCCTCCGGGGTGGGGTGGACCCAGGGGCTGCGGTAGGGGCGGGCGAGGAGGCGATTGGCTTCGTCGTCGCCGGGGATGCGGCCGGCGCGGGGATCGTAGGCCAGGGTGCGGCCGAGTTTCATGGAGAGGTTGGCGAGAATGCAACTGGCGGTGGAGATGTGGCCTTCCTCGATATCGGCGACGGGCTTGCCGCGGGTGGCGATGGCGGAGAGGAAATCGAGCCAGTGGTGGCGGATGGCGGGGGCGCACTGCTTTTCGAGATCCTTCTCGGTTTTGTCCTCGGGATATTGCTCGAGTTCGTAAGTGACGTCTTTGTGGACGGGCGCGACGCCGCGGACGGTGGAGGTGAAATCGTAGCTGTAGACGCTGGCTTTGAGAGTGCCCTTGTCGCCGTAGAGGGTGGCGCCCCAGGTGTACTTGGGATCGGGCGGCTCGCCCCAGGTGCGGTGCTGCCAGACGATCTTGAGATCGTCGTAGTCGAAGGTGGCGAGCTGGGTATCGGAGATGTTGGCCTTGCTGGCCTTGTCCACCAGGATGCCGCCGGAGGAGGAGATGCGGCGGGGCCAGCCGAGCGAGAGCATCCAGCGGGTCATATCGAACATATGGACTCCCATATCGCCCATGATGCCGTTGCCGTATTCCATGAAGGCGCGCCAGCCGCGGGGATGGTCCCACTTGTTGTAGGGGCGCATGGGGGCGGGGCCGGTCCACATTTCGTAATCCAGGTTGGGCGGGGGGTCGGTATCGGGCGGGTTGCCGGAGGCGCGCATGTGGTAATAGCAGTAGATTTCGACCAGGCCGACCTTGCCGAGCTTGCCCTCGCGGACGATCTGGTCGCGGGCCTCGACGAGGTGGGGAGTGGAGCGGCGCTGGAGGCCGATCTGGACGACGCGCTGGTGCTTGCGGGCGGCGGCGAGCATGGCCTGGCCTTCGATGACATCGACGCTGATGGGCTTCTGGCACCAGACGTCGGCGCCGGATTGGACGGCGGCGATCATGGCGAGCGAGTGCCAGTGATCGGGGGTGCCGACGTGGACGATGTCGAGATCCTTTTCGGCCAGCATCTGGCGGTAATCGTGCCAGACGCGCGGGCGCTTTTTGGAGCGCTGGCGGGTGGCGGTCATATCGGCGGCTTCGGCGACCATGTTGCGATCGACATCGCAGAGCGAGACGACTTCGACGGGGGCGACCTGGATGAGGCGGAAGAGATCGCTCTTGGCGTACCAGCCGGTGCCGATGACGCCGACGCGGAGGGGTTTCTGGCCGGTGGCCTGCTCCCCTAACCCGGCGGCCGCGAAACCGAGGCCGGCGGCTCCGGCTTGTAGAAACTGACGTCGATTCATGGTGCCTCCCTCGAGTGCCATACTGAGATTTTACGAGTTATGAGCCTACGACTACAGGGTATTTTCCCACCAATTACGACGCCGTTCGACCACGCGGGGAACATCTACGCGGCGAAGGTGCAGCACAACGTGGAGAAATGGAACCGGACGACGCTTTCCGGGTACGTGGTGATGGGGTCAACGGGGGAGAGCGTTTTTCTCACTACCGAAGAGAAAGTCGGGATGTGGGAGATGGTGGCGAAGCACGCTGCGGCGGAGAAGCTGCTGATTGCGGGGACGGGGATGGAGAGCGTGCGGGAGACAGTGTGCCTGACGAATCGGGCGGCGGAACTGGGGTACAAAGCCGCCATGGTGCGGACGCCACATTATTACAAGAACCTGGTGAACCGGGCGGATGCGCAGGCACTGTACTACCGGGCGGTGGCGGACCAGTCGCGGATTCCGCTGATTATCTACAACTGGCCGCAGGCTACGGGAGTGGATATTCCGGTGGAGGCGGTGGTCGAAATTTCGGAGCACCCCAACGTGATCGCGATCAAGGAGAGCTCGGGGAACCTGGAAAAGGTGATGCAGTTGATTCGGGAGGTGAAGCACGGGTTCCAGGTGCTGGTGGGGTCGGCGCCGACGCTGTGGCCGTCGCTGCTGATGGGCGCGTGCGGGGCGATTCTGGCGTACGCCAACGCGGCGCCGTATTCGGTGATTGCGATTTGGGAGGCGTACCGGACGCGCGAGGAGGCGGCGGGATTGGACTGGCAGAACCGCATCGGGAGAGCGTCGGCGCTGGTGACCACGAAGTACGGGGTGCCGGGGTTGAAGCATGCGATGGATCTGAACGGGTATTATGGGGGGCCGCCGCGGCTGCCGCTGACGGCGCCGACGGCGGAGGCGAAGCGGGAGATTGAGGAGGCGTTTCGGGATTTGAAGGGGTGAGGACGCGTGTTCGCTGCGGGGACGCGCGCGGGCGACGGCCTCACCACAGAGGCACGGAGAGCACGGAGAAAAACAACGCGAGCAACGCGCGGACGCGTGTTCACCGCGGAGGCGCGGAAACACGGGGAAAGCACGGAGAAAGGGGAGCGGGACAGGCTGAAGGCCTGTCCCACCGGGTCAGAGGAAGCGCTGGAGGGTGGCAACGGATTCTTCCACGCCTAGAAGGTAGGTGACGGCGAAGTAGACCGCGCCATAGACGCCGAGGATGGGGATGGCGGAGAGTTTGGGGAAGTGCGGGCCGATGGCGAGTTTCACGGCCCATCCGGCGGCGGCGGCCAGGAGGGCGGCGGTCCACAGGCGCGCGATGAAGCCGAACGGCAGTCCGGTGCGGCCGATACGGAGGTTCAGGGTGTGGCGGAGCAGGGTGAATTCGACCCATCCAGCGACGCCCGCGGAAGCGGTGAGGCCGGCCACGCCCCACTTGGCCTCGATGCCGATCCAGTGTGGAACGTGGAGGGCGCAGACCCAGCCGAGGCCGGCGGTGAGGGCGATGCGGATGACGGCGAAGCGCAGCGGGGTGCGGGTGTCGCGGAGGGCGTAATAGGTGGAGGAATAGAGCCGGCCGAGAGTGGAGGCCAGCAGCCCGACCGAAGAGCCTGCCAGGATTCCCCAGACATAGTCCGAATCGGTGTGGCGGACGCGCCCGGTCTGGAAGAGCGCCGTCGCGATGACCCCACCCATGGCCAGGAAACCCATAGCGGAGGGCACGACGAAAAAGGCGATCTGGCGCAGGCCGCGGTTCAGCCGTCCGCGCAGACGGGCATAGATCTCGGATTGGTCTCCGAGAGCGCTCGACATTGCGGGCAGCTCGGCAGCCGACACCGACATACCAAACAGGCTCACCGGAAGCGTGTAAAGCAATTGCGACGTGGAGAGTCCGGTGACGGCGCCGGCGGGCAGGAGGGTGGCCAGCAGGTTGTCGACGTACGCGCTGATCTGCACCACGCCACGGCTGCAAAATACCGGCACAAAATTACGCAGGACCTCGCGCACGTGGGCGGAATGGGTGTCCAGGCTGAGACGCAGCCTTCGCGCCAGGCGCAGCACCGGCGGAACCTGCACGCCGAACTGCAAGAGGCTGCCCACCACCGATCCCCAGGCCAGAATCACGGCGAGTTGTCCGAGAGGCCGGCCGCCATAGATCAGCAGCGTGGCGATCATGGCCGCATTCCACGCGAGCGGCGCGGTATACGAGAGGAAGAATTTGCGATGGCTATTGAGAATGCCGAGGCACCAGGCCGACGGGACCAGCATGCCCACGCCCGGGAAGAGGATGCGCACCAGCCGGATGGTCAATTGCCGTTGGGCGCCGTGAAATCCGTAAGCGATGGCATCGATCAGCCAGGGCGTGGCGAGGATGCCGGCGAGCACGAGCATGGACGTGGTAAGGGCCAGGATGGCGCCGACAGCGCCGGCCACGCGGTCTGCTTCGTCGGCATCGCCTTCCGCCAGCAGACGCGCATATACCGGGATGAAGGATGCGGAGAGCGCGCCTTCCCCCAGGATGTTCTGCAGGAAATTGGGGATTTTTACGGCGGCCAGGAACGCGTCGGCCTCGGGGTTGAATCCGAAGAAATGGAGGAAGATGGTCTGCCGCACCAGCCCGGCGAGACGCGTGAGAAGAATGCCCGTGGAAACCAGAAAGGCGTAGCGGCCGGTGCGTTCCATCGCGGGCTTCGCGGGTGACGCGGTTCGCTCCACCTAGGCCAGTTTCCCCAGGACCGCTTCGGCAACTTCCGTGGTGCTGCTTTGGCCGCCGAGATCGGGGGTGCGGGTGTGGCCTTCGGCGAGCACTTCCGCGACCGCCCGATCGACCTCGCGCGCGGCTTCAGAGAGACCGAGATGGTCGAGCATCATGGCGGCGCTTAGGATGGTGGCCAGGGGGTTGACCAGGCCTTTGCCGGCGATATCGGGGGCCGAGCCGTGCACCGGTTCGAACATGGAGGGGAAGCGGCGGAGGGGGTCGAGATTGGCGCTGGCGGCCAGGCCCATGCTGCCGATGATGATGGCGGAGATGTCGCTGAGGATATCGCAAAAGAGGTTGGAGCCGACCACCACGTCGAAGCTTTCGGGGCGGCGGATGAAGTTCATGGCGGCGGCATCCACGAGCAGGGACTCGGTTTCGACATCGGGGAACTGCTCGGCGACTTCCTGAAAAGCGCGATCCCAGAGGACCATGCTATAGCCCTGGGCGTTGGATTTGGTGATGGAGGTGACGCGCTTTTTCTTGTCGCGCTTGACGGCCAGTTCGAAGGCGAAGCGAACGATGCGGTCGATGCCGCGGCGGGTGAAGACCGAGGTTTGAATGGCGATTTCCTCGGGTTGGAGGTGGTAGACGAAGCCGCCCACCTGGGCGTATTCGCCCTCGGTGTTTTCGCGCACGACCACGAAATCGATGTCACCGCCCTGCTTGCCGGCCAAGGGCGAGGAGACGCCGGGATAGAGGTAAGCGGGGCGGACGTTGGCGTATTGATCGAAGGCGCGGCGGATGGGAAGCAGGAGGCCGTTGAGGGTGATGTGATCGGGGATGCGGGGGTCGCCGACGGCGCCGAGGAGGATGGCGTCGCAGGGCTGGAGGAGGTCGATGGCGCCCGCGGGCATCATGCTGCCCCAGCGGACGAAGTGGGCGGCGCCCCAGTCGAAATCCTGAAACGCAAAGGTGACTTCGTGTTTTCTGGCGACGGTTTCCAGCACGCGCCGGGCGGGTGGGACGACTTCCGTTCCGACGCCGTCACCGGGAATTACCGCGATGGTAAAGGTTTTCATCGGCTAGAACACAATTCTCGCACGGGGCGGAGGCGGGGGGAATCCGGGGGCTTCGTCCGCGCGGGGGGGGGGAATTGGGGCGGGAGGGGGGAAACGGTCGCGCGGGTCAGCGGTGCGGAGGGCGGGGGTGGCGGGGCGCCAGCGGGCTTCGTCCGCGCTGCGGCAGGGCGACGGGGATGCCGGGATCCGGTAACGGCCCGTCAAGCGGGCGGGTAAGGGGGCAATTTGCGGACGCGGGTGTAAGCCCGGCGGAGGTTGCCGGGAAGCTGGTAGGCGTCGAACGCGGAGGGGGCGCACCAGGCGACGGCGCGGGATTCTTCGGAAACGCGGAATTGGTCCGAGAGGGACTGGAAGAAGAACGTCAGGTCGTGATGCAAATGGTATGGGTCGTGACGGTGGAGGGGGATGCCGTGGACGTCGAGACCGACCAGCATGGCTGGAAGATGGGAGGCCAGGATGGCGCCGGTCTCTTCGACGACCTCGCGGCGGGCGGCGTCTTCGATGGCCGGATCGTCGGGTTCGACGTGGCCGCCGGGGAGCAGCCAGCGGTCGAGACGGCGGTGATGGACGAGCAGAAGGCGCTCGCCATCGGGCGCCAGGACCAAACCGGAGCAGGTGATGTGGCCGGGGGTGAAGTGGGAGCGCGAGAAGGGGGCGGGAACGGATTCGAGCAGGCGGAGAATCAGTTCGCGGCTTTTGAGGGCTTCGCCATCGGAGGGATCGGAGAAGGCGCGGACCAGCGCGGCGACAGTGGGGGCATCGAGCATAATGAAAAAGCCCCCGTGGTTTAGCGGGGGCTTTAGATTAAACCGGGCGACTTCCTACTCTCCCACACACTCGCGCATGCAGTACCATCGGGGCTGAGAGGCTTAACTTCCGTGTTCGGGATGGGAACGGGTGGGTCCCTCTCGCTAAGGTCACCCAGAAAGCGGGGACGCGGCCCGCGATAAAGAACGGGCCGTGCTTGAATATTGACGGGCTTGTTGAGGAAAGCAGCGCGTGGTATGTGCGCAGTAGTATTTTATGGTCAAGCCGAACGGGCAATTAGTAACGGTAAGCTCAACGTATTACTACGCTTACACATCCGTCCTATCAAACTGGTCGTCTTCCAGTGCCCTTCTTAGCTTACGCTTGGGAGATCTCATCTCAAGGAAGGTTTCGCGCTTATATGCATTCAGCGCTTATCCTGACCGAACTTCGCTACCCAGCGATGCGGCTGGCGCCACAACTGGATCACAAGAGGTTCGTCCACCCCGGTCCTCTCGTACTAAGGGCAGGCCCTTTCAAATCTCCTACGCCCACCACAGATAGGGACCGAACTGTCTCGCGACGTTCTGAACCCAGCTCACGTACCGCTTTAATAGGCGAACAGCCTAACCCTTGGGAGCTTCTACACCCCCAGGATGCGATGAGCCGACATCGAGGTGCCAAACCGGAGCGTCGATGTGAACTCTTGACTCCGATCAGCCT
>JASHSS010000636.1 GCA_030038565.1 Bryobacteraceae bacterium | reverse complement strand
GGGGCGCACCGCGGCGGCCCACAACGGGGCTCACCGCGGTGGCTCAAAACGGGGCGCACTGCGCCGGCCCATGACGGGGCGCGCCCCATCGGCCTCTAACGGGGCGCACCGCGCCGGCGGCACCAGAACTTCGAACGGCGCGGCCAGTTGCAAAAACCGCGCCTGCCGGCGCCGACCCCTCCCCTGTGTCAACCGCGGCCGGCGGATCCGGGGAGCCGGGGGTGGGCCGGCTGGACCGGCGGGCTGTGCGGCCGGTGGTGGGGCGGATCGGGGAACCGGGGAGCCGGGGGAACCCGCACCGGCGCAAGCGTCAATCGCTGCTAAAATAGGCTAGAGCTGTGAATCCCGTGCTTCGACTATCCATAGCGCTTTCCTTTTGCGGCCTCCTGTGGTTGGTCGCCGCTCAGCAACCGCCGCAACCGCCGCAAACACCGGCGGCTCCCGCATCGCAAACCGCCCCTCCCGGCAATGTGCCCCATTTCGGCGCCCAGGCGACCGAGGTCATCGTCCCGGTCACGGTCACCGACGAAAAAGGCAAATTCCTCTCCAACCTGGAAGAGAAGGATTTCGAAATCCTCGATGAAGGCCGGCCGCAGCGCATCAAATTCTTCAGCCACGATCAGCGCCAGCCCATCGTGGTGGGCTTCCTGATCGACCAGAGCAACAACATGCGGATCCACTGGACCAACTATCAGGACGCCATCCTGGAGCTGGTCTGGAACCTGCTTCCCGGAGACCCGCGTTACCGCGGCTACCTGATTTCGTATGGCAACGAGGCGGAGCTGCTGGTAAACACTACGCAGAATTCCGAGCCGATCGCCGAGAAAGTCCGCAAGATGAAGCCCGGCGGCGGAGCGGCCCTGTACGACGCCATCTACAAAGCCTGCACCAACCGGCAGTTGGTGAATGGCGAGCCCTACGAACCACGGCGCGTGCTGATTATCGTGGGCGATGGCCACAACAGCGTGGGGGACAAGAGCCTGGAACAGGTTTTGGAAATCGCCCAGCGCAACCTGGTGACCATCTACGCCATGAGCACCCAGGCGTTCGGCTTCGACAACGAGGATCAGGGCGTGCTGGAGCAACTGGCCAACGACACCGGCGGCCACGTCGAGTATCCGCTCAACAACCCCTATAAGGACGTTTCGGGATACCTGTCCAATCCGCAGGATGCCGGCAATTACGCCATCACCGTGGGAACGGGCGGCTACACCGCGGCGATTTCCAAAGGCATCATCGACGCGGTGAGCGCCATCTCCGGGGAAATCACCACGCAGTACATTCTGCGCTACGTGCCGGATATCGAGACGGATGTGAAGCCCAAGGTCTTCCGCAAGATCCAGGTGCTGGTGCCGTCGCTGCCGACGGTCAAGATTCACGCCCGGAGCGGGTACTACCCCAGCCCGGTCCCCGGCAGCACGCCCGCCACCCCCGGCCAATAGTTTCATAGATCCGCATTTGCCGCCGATAAGGGGAACAGATAGGATAGAAACACGATTGGCATGCCGGCTGTCACCCCTATCGACAAACGCCGCCAGGGTTGTTACGCGATCCTGGAAGCGGCCCTGCCGGGGCAGGCGCCCGAGAATATCGGGGTATTGCTGATCGATCCGGCCGCCGACCGCGGCTGGTTGCGGATGCGGCCGCGATTCGACGATCTGGCCGCCCCCGAGGACGCCGAGGTCCTGGAGGCTCTCGAACCGCACATGGTCCGCTGCCTGGCGGAATCGGGCGCGGAAGCCTATCTCCAGTTACTGGAGGATTCGCTTTCCAACGTGCTGCGGGTCGGCGAACGCCGCGAAGTCGAGGTGGATGCGTTCACGCGCGTGCTCGACCGGCTCTACAGCCAGCACGTGGCGCCGCTCGAAGTGCGCCCCTACGTCAGCCACCTGCCGCTCTACAGCCTGCGCGCGGCGGCCGGAGGTTTGGGCGACGAGATGCCCTCCGAACCCGAGGATTGGGTGCGGGCGCCGGAGGGGCTGCGCCTGGGTCCGGACCTGTTCGTGGCCCACGTGGTGGGGCGCTCGATGGAGCCGCGCATCCCGGATGGCAGCCTGAACCTGTTCCGCTTCCATCCGGTGGGCTCGCGGCAGAATAAAATTCTGCTCGTCCAGCGCTTCGGCGCGATGGACGATACCGCCCGCTACACGGTCAAGAAGTACACCAGCGTGAAGGCGCCCCAGGGCGAGGCTTTCGAAGGCGACGCCGAGTGGCGGCACGAGCGCATTCGCCTGGAGCCGCTGAATCCGGAGTTCGAAGCCTGGGACGTGGGTCCGGAGGATTTCGCCGTGGTCGCCGAATGGCTGCGCGTCATCGAGTAACCGCGCCGTCCGCGCCGCAGGATGTGGCGGAACTTCTGGTGGCCTGGTATCGCCGCGGCCATCGGGACCTGCCGTGGCGCGCAAGCCCCGATCCGTATCGCATCTGGATCTCCGAAATCATGCTCCAGCAGACCCGCGCGCAGGCCGTGATTCCCTACTACCGGCGCTTCCTGGAGCGCTTTCCCACGGTGGAGGCGCTGGCCGCCGCGGGCGAAGACGAAGTCCTCACGCTGTGGAGCGGATTGGGCTACTATTCGCGCGCGCGCAACCTGCTCCGCGCGGCGCGCCAGATTGCCGCCGCGGGCGCGTTTCCGCGCTCCTACGCGGCTTTGGGCGGCCTGCCCGGGATCGGCGATTACACCGCCGCGGCGATTGCCAGCATCGCTTTCGGGGAGGCCCGCGCGGTGGTGGATGGCAACGTTCTGCGGGTGGTGGCGCGCGTTCGGAACGATTCCGCCGATATCGCCGGCGGGCGCACCCGCGAGCGTTTCCGGGCGGTGGCCCAGGGCTGGCTCGACGGCGCCGATCCGGGGGCCTTCAACCAGGCGCTGATGGAACTGGGCGCGACCGTCTGCCTGCCGCGCAATCCCCTGTGCCTGGTCTGCCCGCTGGCTTCCTGCTGCCACGCGAGGCAACAGGGCACCGCGGCCCAACTGCCGGTCAAACTGCGCAAGACCGAACCGGTGGCGCTGGAGGAAGTGCTGCTGGTAGTGCGCCGCCGCGGTAGCATCCTGCTGCGCCGCCGGGGAGCGGAACTCCGGCGCATGGCCGGTTTCTGGGATCTCCCGTCGCCGGAAGATCTGCCGGCCGCGCGCCCCGGGCGGACCTTGGGCGCCTTCCGCCACACCATCACCCACCACCACTACACTTACACGGTGAAGAAGGCCGTGGCCCCCAGGGGAATTTCCAAAGGCACGGACACACTGCGCTGGTTCAGCGCCGCCGAGTGCCTGGAAATCCCCCTCAGCACCACCGCGCGCAAAGGCCTGAAAGTGGCGGGAGTCACCCTGGATCGGTGACCGCTCGGTGGCCCCGGCTCGGCACGGCGCCAGGCCAAACGGCCACGCCCTGGCCGTTTGCCGAAATTAAGATCCACGGAATCAGTTAGTTGCAGGAGCCCGAAGGCCACGCTCTGGCCGTTCCGAGGGGCGGCTGTTGGGGATCTACGGAACGGGTTGACACCGGCGCGGATGCTCGCTGGTCAGGCGTGCTGCGGCCGGGCGGCCGGATTCGGATCATCCGTCGCAACGCGGGCATACCCGTCTCGCGCGTAGGGGTCAATCCAGCGCACGGCTTCGATTTCCCAGCCAGCGACGGACTTTCATCCTGTAGGTATCGTAGGCAGGACCGAAGACCTCGCGGAGGCGATTTTCTTCAACCGGAATGACAATCCAGTTCACATAAGCGAGGACGGGAATCAGCGTGGCGAGAGGCAGGATCTGCCCACCGGATCCCGCCAGCCCGATGTAGGCCAGAGTGAGGCCTACGTACATCGGGTTGCGGGTGACTTTGTATGGTCCGGTGGTGACCAGTGCGGTGGAGGCTTCGCCCGGGGTCTTGGTCGTTCCTTTGAGGTGGAAGATGGTCCACGCCCAGCCCGCAAGCAGGACGCCGGCAACCAAAAGCGCTACCCCAGCCATTCCAATGGGGCGCGAGCTCTGCATGGTGAATGGCTGATGCAGGAGCCACCTGCCCAGTCTCGCGCCGGCAAAATAGCCGATCATGAAGACGCCAGGCACCGGAATGATGAGTAACGGGCGGAAGAATCCGCCGGGCTGTTCTTCCTGCACCCGCTCCATTCTAACGGATCTCACAGCTAGCCCCTACGAATGGAACGGGCGAAAAGTTCGATGATTCGAGACTCGGCCAAAGAACGATTGCGGGTCGAGCCGTTGCCAGTCCGGAGACTTACCTTATTAGGAAATTGGGAACACGGCCGGGGATGGTGGCGTCTCAAAACCTACGTGTTGCGCGTGAACGACCGTATTTGACACATGGCGGTGGTCATTGATTAGGGGCGCTTGGTTCTGGTGGCCTTTTTTTGGCGGCGGGGCGCCGGCTGTCTGCTGATTTGCGGATGTCGTCAACGTCGGCGAGGTCGCGGGGACGGCCTGTTGCCAGCTTGGACGCGATGAGGTCTTCGGCTGAAATGAAATGCGCCTTCAATCCGCTCGCCGCGTCGATCTCCACCTCAATGCGATTTTCCCATGCCGCGTTAAATTCAACGCCGGGGATCGCCGGGAGGATGTCGAAACCCTTCGGCTCCCGGCCAAACCGATAGAAGCTGGTGCGGTCCGTGAAGTCTTCCGGGGTTATGCCCTGGAGCGGTGCGCCGAATTCCGAGAGCGCGGCATAGGTCGCCTTCGCGTTGGCCGGGTCCGCGCCTATGAAAATATCCATGTCTTTGGTAAAGCGCGGCTGAGAGTGATAGACCACTGCGAAGCCGCCTACCACAAGGTATCTAACGCCATGGGACTGGAAGGCGGACAAAAGGTCTTTGTAGTCTTGGTACATCAGGCTCGATTTTCCAACCTTTGAGTTCGTAAGCGGCCTCGATCATTTCCTCAACCGCGTCCAGGCGCTCATGCGCGGGCCGGCTTTGCCAGTAGCGGTACTCGTCCGCTTTCATCTCGTCGAAGTCGGTGTACTTGCGTAGGATCGGCGGATCATCCATGCGATCCGTTTTTAGCACGAACGCGGGAACACCGCAAGGCCGGAAATCAGCCGGGTTGACGCGGTTAAGATCCTCGGCCGCCTCAGGTGCTTTTGAGCAATCCCAGCGGGGCCGTGGCCCGGTAACCCGGGAAAACCTGCCCCACGTCCGGAGTGCCTAAATGGCCGCTGACGAGTTCTCCCAGGACCTGCCGGAAGTCGGTGGTGACCGCCAGGTCGCGGCCTTCGTATAGCTGCTCCTTCTCCAGGCCGGGCCAGGCGCCGTAGACTTTGCCGCCGCGCACCGGGCCGCCCAATACGAACATCAGGTCGCCGTGGCCGTGGTCCGTGCCGTTGTCGCCGTTTTCCTGGGCCGTGCGGCCGAATTCCGACATGGTCACCAGGACCACGTCCTCCATGCGGTCGCCCATGTCGGTGGCGAAAGCCGTCAGCGCGGCCCCGAACTGGCGCAGCACGTTGTTCATCTGCTGCGGCTCGTTCTGGTGGTGATCCCATCCGCCGATTTCGGCAAAGGCCGCTTCCACTCCGGCATCCGCCTTGATCAACTGAGCGATCTGCCGCAGGCTGCGGCCCAAGGGGCCTCCCTGGGGGTACTGCGCGCCTCCCGAGGGATTATACGGTGTGCGGTTCAGCGCCTCGATCATGCGCATGGCGGCAAAAGCATCCTTGCCGGCGGCCGCCACCGGCTTATCGGGCGAAGCCGCGTACAGGCGCTCGATGATGGCGGCATTTTCCGCGCCGGCCTTGAACTGCTGCACATCGTTGATGGCAATCGCCGGGCAATCCCCTTGCAGGGTGCGCGGCAGGCTGGCGCTCATGGCGATGGCCCGGAGCGGCGAGGCATCCGGCCCGGCCGGAGGCAGCGCGCGGTTCAGCCATCCGTCGCGCTTCATGCCCGGAGTGCCGGATTCCATGTAATCCTGGGCGTCGAAGTGGGAGCGGGTCGGGTCGGGCGAGCCGGTGGCTTCGACAACCGCCAGCATCTGGCGGTCCCACAGGGCCTTGAGCGGCTGAAGCACCGGGTTCAATCCGAAACGGCCGTCCAGGTCGATGGCCGGCTGTGGACCGTTGACGGCGCCCGGCGCGGGGATTCCGAGGGTGGGCCGCAGGGTGTAATAGCGTTTCTCGGCGAAGGGCACCACCACGTTCAGCCCGTCGGCGGCGCCGCGCTGGAAAATGGCCACCAGGATTTTGCGCCTGGAGCCGGCGGATGCGGCCGCGCGTCCCAGCCAGAAAGGAACCGGGCCGGCTCCAGCCATCACCATCGCCGAGCCGCGCAGAAAAAATCGTCTCGTCAGCATCACGCTACCTCCTCTGAAATTCAGGCGAGCTGAGGATTAACCCGGCCAGGCGCGCGGGAGTGGCCTGGGGTCCTTTCAGCCCCTCCTCCAGGGCCGCCCGGGCGTTCCGGGAAAGGTCGCGATGGAGCAATGCGCGGGCCATGGCTTCGGCATCCATCCCGGCGAATCGCGACCAGTCCACCGTCACTCCGGGCATCCGGCCGTTCGCCAGCGCCTCGGCGAACCCCATCCGCGCCATCACCCCGGCGGTGCTCAGCCAAGCCGAGGCATTGTCTTTGTAACCGCTGGGGGCCTCCTTGCCGTAGAGCGGTTCGCCCATCTCGCCGATCCGCCCGACCAGCGTGAACGTGTCGGTCGAATCGGCGTCCAGCGCGCGCACCGCGCCCGCCACCATCTCCAGGGGCGAGCGGATCTTGGATTGCCAGGCGCCCTGGGAGAAAAATTCCCGCGAGGCGAACATCACCGCCAGCACCGCGCGCAGATCGCCATCCGTGCGGGTGAAAGCGCGCGCCATCCGGTCCACCAGGGCGGGCGGTGGATCGTCGGCCACAAACCGGCGCGCCAGCTTGGTAGAAATGAAGCGCGCGGTGGCAGGATGGTGGGCCAGAATGTCGATCACCTCCAAGCCGTCCTGCTCGCCGCCGCCGGCCGGTATCTTGTGCCCCAGCACGGTCTTCTCGTCCGGATCGTGCATAAAGGAGGCAAACACGAATTCGGGTTTCTGATTCGGCTGCCGGATGGTCCATCCCGTGAAACAGCGGGCCACCGCGATCACGTCGTCCTGGGTATACCCGCCGTTGACGCCGAGGGTGTGCAGCTCCATCAGCTCGCGGCCGTAATTTTCGTTCAGCCCATGCGCCTGCCGGGCGAAGAGGCGCGGCCCGCCAAACGCTCCCGGCCCCGGCGCGAAGGGCCCTACGTCGAAGACATCGGCCGCCATGGACTCCCAATTGTCCAGGTAGTAGAGCATGGCCGGATGGCGGGCGGTGGCCAGCAGCAGGTCCTTGAACTTGCCCATCACGTTGGGGCGGATGGCGTCGCGCTCGAAGCTGGTCAACACCGCGCGCGTCTGGCCCTTGCCCTCGAATATGTTGAAGTGGTTGAGCCAGAAATCCGTGAGCACCTCCTCCAACTGGCGGTTGGAGTAGATTGCGCGAAACACCCGGGCCTCCTGCAGATCTTCGAGGACCACCTGCTGCGGCGCGCGCATCATGGCGGCCATGCGGCGCAACCCGGGTTCGCCGGCCAGGGCCGTTTCGGGAAGCGCCGCCGCCACCTGCTTGAGCTTGGCGGGATCGAGGGAGGCGAAGAGGGCCGCCCGCTCGGCGGGAGTTCCCTGGCGCGCGATGCGGACCTGTGGCGGGTCGAGCAGGTCGTTGAGGGGCGGGCGCAGCAGGCGCATCTGCATCTGCCGCTCTTCCTGCATCTTCTTGCGCGCGTCCGCCTGTTCCTTTTGGAGATCGGGGAAGCACTCGACCAGGTTCGGCGGGATCATGGCCATCACCTGGAGGCGTTTTTCCGGATCCAGCGCCAGGATTGCCGCCCGGCGCTCCTCCGCGGCGCCGTTGAACAGCTTCCGGTAAGCCTCGCCGGGCAGCAGTTCATTCAGGGGAGTGGGACGGACGAATCCGGGCGGGAACTGCGGATAATACTGCTTGAGAATTTCGGCGCTGTCCATGCGGATGGTTTCGAGCGGCTTCAGCTTCTCCGCGAGGGCCGGGTTCTCGGCTATCCTCTCGGGGTGCAACTGGAGATCGATCCACTTCTCGACACCCAGTTTGCGGACCTCTTCAACATCCCCCGGGCGCGCCCCGAACGTCAGGCGGTTGAGCGCCTGGAGGATTCGTTGTTCGGGGTCCAGCCGGGCATCGAACGACGCGGCCGTATCGTCGCCGGGAGAAGCGCCATGAGCGGCCAGCACCACGGCCGCCACCAGAAACAAGCGTTGGATTTTCACGCCGTCCCTCCGCACTGCTTAGACTGGGATGTTCATCCGCAGTTAGCTACCAGTGTACTGCCGGCGCGGGCAGGATGCCGGATGTAAGGATTCCAACACTCGTGGGCGGTCTCCCGCCGGGCGGCGAGAGATGCCCGCCTGGAAACCTAGAAGTTGCGGGTAAAGAACACGTACGGGTAGCTGTAGCCGAAGCCGGCCTTGGCCTCCTTCAGGTATTGGCCTGCGAAGAGGTGGCCGTAGCCGGCGCCGAACTTCCAAACCTTCGATAGCTGGTAGGTCCCCACGGTATTGGTTTCCCACCCGATGTGGCTGCTGGTAGCCTTGCGGTTGAGTTCTATGGAACTGCCGCTCGAATTGTAGAGCGAGTCCTGGACCGAAGCCAGGAAGAACTGATTGAAATCCGTGCGCAGCTTGATTTTCCGGCCGACCTGGCAATCGTATCCGGCGCGCTCGTTCTTGAGGTTCTTCCAGCCGAACTGATCGATCATTCCGTAGTAGCCGTGGTTGCTGGGGTAGAACTGGTCGAAGGTGCCGCGCACGCCGTCGGTGTTGTTGGCGTCGCCGGAAGCGTAACTGTACTCGACGCTGAGCCGCGGCCTCCATTGGACATCGGCGATGGTCCAGCCGGCGACGTAGCTCTGGCCGTAGGCGCGAACGCGGTCGGTGGAATAGGAGCCGCGCTGTATCAGCACCTCGGCGATGTAGTCGAAGTGTCCGGGCGCCTGGCCGTACAGGCGCGCGCCGGGGCTCACCACCAGGGCGTCCCCCAGAACGCCGGTTTCGCTCTTCACGTTGAGAGTCTGCTTGAACAACAGATAAGGCTCCAGGTTGATTCCGGCGGGAAGCTTCTTGAGGGAGCCGTAAGCGCCGTAGAAGTGCTCGCCGGGCTTGTGGCGGTCGAAGCGCGTGGAGTCGATGAGCACGGACGAGCCGGCCAGCAGATCCACCTTCGCGTTGCCGCTTCCCACGGTCAGGTCCAGGGCGTCGAACGTGCGGGACATGCCCCAGTCCGCCGGCCCGATGACGCGCTCGCCTCCGAACGCCAGTTCCTGCCGTCCGGCGCGCAGTTCCAGCGGCACCCAACGCCGGCTGCGGATATCGATGTACCCCTGGCGCAGATCCATCGGATTGTAGAGGGTGGTGGGAGCCACCGGCGAGTTGTAGCCTGCCACGCGCGCGTCCTGGCCTTCGGCGAAGAAGCCGAGCCACGAAAATGGCTTGATCCCGAAATCGACCCGGATTCGGCTGGCGTAGTAGGTATCGGGAGAATTGTTGGTCAGCGAAGTCCCCGAAGGGTCTTCCACGCGGCCGCGGATTTGGCCTCCCAGCAGGAGCCAGGATGGCAGGTTCTCCGCCGGCGTCCAGTCCTCCAGGATCCTCACGGCCTGCGGGGCAGGGCTGTCCGGGGGTGGGGTCCCATCGTCCCCCGGCATGGGACAACCCCATGCGGACCATGGAACCATCGAGAAAAAGGCGAGCCAGTAAATCGGGTGCTTCATGGGCTTTCTTATCGGCTGGCGGGCAAATTTACGTTAAGAAAATCTTGAACTCTTAAATTAAATTATAGCCGATATGTATACCGTGACGGTCGAGACAAAGCTCAAATTGACCCTCGGGGGGATTCTGGTTGCCGGAATTGGAGGCGGCGTGTATTTCCGGCATTGCGTGAAACTGCTGGACGGGGAATTGAACCAGGCCGCCGGCCAAATGGCGGAAAAACTGGCTCTCGCCGGAAACTTGAAGGCGGCTGCGAATATCATGCGGACGGGCCAGCGAGGCCTGCTGCTGAACGCGCTGGAACACGACGAGGCGGGCGCCGAAGCCACCCGCAAAGACTACCAGCGAAAAACGGATAGCGCCGTCGCGCTGGTGGAACAACTTCGAAAAATGCCTCTCGGGGCCGGGGAAAAGGGGGAACTGGACGCCGTGGAATCGGCCATCCGCCAGCACGCCGGGTGCTTCCGGCAGGTCTCGGATTTCTGCGCGGCCGGCAAGACTGACGAGGCCGGCAAACTCTACAAGGACATCGGCGCCCCGGCTGGTGCGGCCATGGAACTGCGGGCTTCGGAACTCATGGCGTCGGTGATGGGCGAGATGAAAGACACGGCCGCGCGCGGGGCGGACGCCATCCGGGAAGCGGACTGGATGGCCGTGGCGACGCCCGTATTATGGGTGGTGGTTCTCAGCTTCGCCATGTGGGTGGTGCACGATATCGGCCGGAAGTTGCGGCTCATGGCCCGCCGGCTCCTGGAGGGCTTCGGCCAGGTGGAAGGCGCAGCCGGCCGACTGTCCCAATCGAGCCAATCTCTCGCCCAGGGCGCGGCGGAACAATCCACCTCGCTGGCGGAGACCTCGCCGGTAATGGAACAGGCGGTGGCCGCTACGCAAAGTAACGCCGAGAACGCGCGCGCCGCGTCGGCGGTGATGGCGACGGTGGACGAACGCGTCAGGGAAGGCAACCGCACGCTCGACCAGATGACCGCCTGCATGGCCGGCATTACCGCGTCCGGCGCCAAGATCTCGCGGATCATCCGGGTAATCGACGAACTTGCCTTCCAGACCAACATCCTGGCCCTGAATGCGGCCGTGGAGGCGGCCAGGGCCGGCGAAGCGGGCCTGGGATTCGCCGTGGTGGCCGGCGAAGTCAGGAATCTCGCACAACGTTCGGCGCAGGCGGCCAGAGACACCGGCGAGTTGATCGAAAGCTCGATCTCCCAATCGGGGCAAGGGGCCGGAAGACTGCAGGAAGTAGCGCGGGCGATCCATGCCGTCACCCAAAGCGCTGCCCAGGCCAGGCAACTGATCGGCCAGGTGGATTTAACCAGCGGCGAACAGACTCAACGGATCGGCCGGATCTCAGACGCCGCGCGCCAGATCGAGAGGGTCACGCAGCAAAGCTCGGCGCTCTCCGAGCAAAACGCCGCGACCAGCCGGGAACTGGCGGCGCAGGCCGTGGCCATGCGTAGCATCGTGGAGGAACTGGAAGTGCTGGTCGGCAGGTAAGCGGGATTTTCGCCCCGCGGCCATGCACCACTCTCCGCCAACGCCAATTCAATTCGGTTCAATTCAATTGGCGTCCGCGGCCGGGCCGAAGGTGAAGCCGGCCAGGTCCCGGACCGCATGATTCGCTTTCCTGAAGACGCGCCTGTCCCACCAAGCGGAAGAACTAAATCACGCGGTCGAAGACCTAGACTAGCGGGAAACCTGGATTTGCTCGCGTTTCGGAATCGCCAGCGAATTGCGGTCCTCAGCCGGCATCCCCGTCTTTCGCCGGCCGGGGCGCCGGCCGCGGGGCCCGGCCGACGGCGCTACCAAAGCTCCGCCCGGCCTGCCCCACTTACGCGCCCAGCTTGGTGAGCAACTGCTGGATCGCTTCCCGCTCGGTCTGGCTGGGGTTGTATTTCAGAGCCTCCTGGAGTTCCTTGATGGCCTGGATCTTATCGCCCTTTTGCGCCAGCGCCATTCCCAGGTGATACCGGTAGGTCGAGATGTTGGGTTCCTTGTTCACCAGATCGCGGAAGGTATCGAGAGCGCTGTCGCTCAGATTCTTCTTCAGGAAGATCCAGCCCAGGGTGTCGGAAACCTCGGTCATCTCCGGCATCAATTGCTTGGCGCGCTGGGCTTTGCCCAGGGCGTCGTCCAGATCGCCGTTGTGCTCGGCCATCAGGAAGGCCAGGTTGTTCAGAGTGATGCCATCGTTGCTGTCGAGGCGCAGCACGGCTTCGTAGACCTGCTTGGCTTCGGTCCAGCGGCCGGCGGCATCCAGCACCAGCCCCAGGGTGGCCATCACCACTACGCTTTCGGGCGCGATTTCGTGGGCCCTTTGCAGGTTGACCACGGCGTTGTTCAGATCGCCCTTGCGCCGGTAGGTTTCGCCGATGCGCCAGAGCACATCCGCCCGCCCCATCCGGTTGTTCTTGTTCAGCGAGTTGAACACCTTGTTGTATTCGGTAAGCGCCTGGTCGTACCTTCCCGCCAGTACCGCGGTGTTCCCCAGGGCTACCCGCAGGTCGGTCCGTTTGGGGTCCTTGTCGAGTTCCGTCTGGAGCAGTTGCAAGGCGTCGTCGGCCTTGTGCTGCGCCATGTCGGTGGCCACCATTCCCAGGAGGGCGCGGGGGCGATTGGGATCCAACTCGTAGGACTTTTGAAAGGCCTCCTGGGCCTCCTTGTACTTGTTCTGCGACAGGTCCATCACCCCCGTCTGGAAGAACACGTCCGGGGAGGAGGGATTGGCCTTGCTCATCTGGTCGAGCAGCGCGCGGCTTTCCTCGAACTTCTTCTCGCCCATCATAGCCGCCGATTCGATCAGCTTGGCGTTGACGTTGTTCCGGTCTTTGGCCAGGACCGTCTGGGCGGTTTTCAAGGCCGCGTCATATTGGGCGCGCTCGACTTCCAGTTGAGCCAGGGCCAGCCGCGGCAGCACGTAATCGGGACGAAGCTGGATGGCTTTCTCGAAACTCTGGCGGGCCTGCTCCATCTCCCCGCGCCGGCGGTGCGCCCGGCCGAGTGCGAATTGCGCCACCGGATTATCGGGGTTGTGCGTCACCACGGCCTGCAATTCGGTAAAGGCTTCGTCGATCTCGGTCTGATCCAAGTCGTTTTCGCCTTTATCCAGCAGAAAGCTGGCCTTCAGGCCCTGCGCGTCGCTGTCGTTGGGATTGTCCTTCAGGATCTGTTTGACTATATCGGCAGCCTCCTGGTGTTTGCCCTGGCGCAGGTAGACTTCGATGATGTGCTTCTGGTAGAGGGTCTTGTGCGAGGCATCCTTGAGCATGCCATTGCGGTATTCCCGCACCGCGGACTCCATGTCGCCGATGCGCAGGTAGAAGTCTCCCACCGTCCAGTAAGCGCCGTCGAAATCCTTGGCGTGCGCCTTGATCTTTTCGAGCACCCCGACCATGTCGTCGCGTCGGCGCTGTAAGGAGTAATGCAGCGCCAGCATGATGAGGTAAGAATACTGCTTCGGATTATTGGCGACGGCCAGCTTCAGAACCTGCTCGCCATCGTTGGTTTTGCTCTGAAAAAGGAACAGCCGGTACAACTCGGTGTAAGCTTCCTGGTTGGTCTTGTCCAGGCCGATTACCTGGCGGTAGAGCTGTTCGGCTTCGGCATACTGAGCCTTGGCCGAAAGCGACCGCGCCAGTTGCATCAGGACCCCCTGCTGGTTGGCCTTGAGGCCGTTGGCTTTGCGGTACTCTACAATGGCTGCGTCCAGCAGCGCGCTGCCATCGTCCCTGCGCGCGGTCTTGAAGGCGTCGATGGCGCGCCAGAAACTCACGTCCCCCTCCAGCCGGTGGCCGTCGAAGGAGTTGGGGTCGCGCTTCAGCAATTGCGCGCAGTAACCCACCACCTCGTCCATGTAGATTTTCTGATCCTTGGCCACCGCCACATAGATGTCCGAGAGCCGGACCATGGAGTCCCAATGGTCCGGATCTTCCGGCGGCAGCAGCTCCACGGAGCGGCGGAAGAAGTTCACCGCTTCGGTCAGGTTGCCCATTTTGACGCTCACCAGGCCGAGGTGGTAGTAGGCCGGGCCGTATTTCAGGTCTTTCTTACGGGCGTCCAGGAACAGGATGCGGGCTTCCTTGTACTTGCCCCGGTTGTAGAACATCTCGCCCCGTTCCATGTAGTGCTTCTTGGCCACGTTGGGATCGGTGTTGCAGGAAACCAACCCCGCCAGGGCCGCCGCCAAAACCAAGGTTACTCGGAAAGATTGCATGAACGCCTCAACGCCTCACACCGCGGATACTGTAAGTACTTTAAATACTTTAAGTCACTTGCCGTCTCGAAGACCATAGGCCGGCGGAATGAACGGCCTGGACCCATTGATTATAACCGTACCGGTACTTGCCTGGGGAGCCGGCCGCGCGGATCAGTTTACGTATACCACCGCGGCCGTGGGGCCGGTAGTGATACTGCTCACACCGCCGATGCGCAGAGTGACCGGCAGGGCATTTCCGTTCAGATGCGTGCCGGGGATCTTGCAATCGATCTGGTAGACCCCGATCATGCCCGGTTCCAGGCCGCTCCAGTTGACGATCACGGCCGCCTGGCTGATGGTCGGATTGCCGAAATACAGCGATACCGGGGCGGTCACCGCCAGGGGGCTGGTGGGAGAAGGCTCGCCCGTGGTCACCTTGCCGCCGGTAGTCACCCCCAAGCCGGTGGCCAGGATGGTGAGCGGTTCGTCGCGGGTGGCCGGATGCTGCTGATCGACGCGCTGGCCGCTGGCGTGGAAGATGGCCGGGCCGTCGCTATCGACGAAGATCGCCGGCGCGTACTTGGCGACCGTCACGGTAGCCGAGTCGGATGCCACCTGGTTGGCGATCGAATGCACCACCAGAGGGTAGCGCCCGGCCGCCAGGGTGAACGGCAACTGCGCGTTGATCTGGCCCGGGCTGGTGGCCTCGAGCGGCAGCGGCGAGTTGTTCAAGGTGACGCACACTCCGCCCAGGATGGTGGCGAGCGGCGTGGTGGAGGTGGGCGCCGGCGAGGATGCCGTAGCCGCCAGATTCTTCCCCATCACGCTGACCAGGCCGCCCGGCGCCACCCCGGAGGTCTGATTGGCCTGGTTCACCAGGGGCGATCCGGCCATCGTGGGCACGCTGGATGCCGCCGGGGTGGAAAGCGGAAGGACGCTCAGGCCGGAGACCGTGAGCACGTACGCCATCGTGCCGGCGGCGTTCACCACCATGGTCCGTCCGCTGATGTTGGTGCGCCCCGCGCCGGCCACCACCGCCAGCGGACCCTCCAGGGCGTTCACCGCCAGGGTGGTCCGCAGGCTGGAGGCATCCACCACTTCAATCACCCCCGGGTCGCTGGGCGCGGCCGTGGCGCTGGTCAGTGGAGCGGTGGAAAATCGCGCGAAGCTCTGGGAGTTGATTGCCGCCACCGCCGAGACCGGGCGCGAAGAGGAGGTCGCCGGCCCCGATGGCGAGGGCAGTCCGCCGCCGGACACCGGACCGGTGACGCCCGCCCCCGAACCGATGGTGGTGAGGGCCAGGTTCAGTATCTGCGCGTTGGCCAGGAAGTAGGCTCCGTTGGGACCCGCCGCCACAGGCCCGTAATAACCCGAGATGGGAGTGGGAATCACCTGCACCGCGCTCACGAAATCGTCCACCGCGGCGTCGTACAGGTACCCGATCCCCGTACCGCCCAGCAGCAGGACGTAGGCCCCTTCGGGCGTGGAGACCATGCTCTGCGGCGAGGGAATTTTGGTGGTCGTGCCGAACACGTTGGGATCGAGCGTCCAGGGAATCACCGTGTTGCCCACGATCTTCCACAGCGATCCGTCGGACATGAGCACCTGCGGATCACGCTCGCTGGAAGCCAGGATCTCGGGCGTAATCAGGGTGAAACTGGCGTTGAAGGGCAGCGGCGGATAGCTCACCTGCCCGGTGACGGCGTTCTGGGTGAGGTCCACCATGCTGATGGTTTCGCCGCCCGAATTGGCCACGTACAGAGTATTGGTGTCGCTTCCGAAGGCCATCGAGCGGGGCAGTTGGCCGACCGGAATGGGCGTGAGAAACTGCTGCCCCTGCATATCGAAGACCTCGATCCGGTTGAGGCCGGGATTGGCGATATACAGCCGCTGGCGCGTGGTGTCCTCGAGGATGTCGGTCAACCCCGTGGTGGTGGCCCCGATATCCACCGGGAAGATGGTCCCGGCGGCTTCCGCGTTGCGGCTGTTCTGGAAGACGAACACGTTCGGCACGATGTTGATGGCCTCGGCCGCCTGAATCAGAAGCTGGTCGGGAGTGGCCGTGCCGAGGTTCTTGGCCGCCGCGGAATTAAAGCTCACGGTCACGTTGCCGCCGTAGGATGCCGATTTAATGCTGGCTTCGGCGGACGTGCTGGTGGTCGAGATCAGTTGCACCGTGGGAGTGATTTTCCCGCCGCCCACGTTGCGCACCGGGATGGTCGCCGAGTTCAGCGCCGCGGTAACCCCGCACTGGTCGGAGGCCAGCAGCGCCACCTGCGAATCCGGCTGCGCGATGGGTTCCCCGGACAGCGTTCCGATCGGCAGCACCATGAAACCGGATTGCGAGATGGCGTAAATGGTGGCGCTGGTGGAGGTGATCACCATTCTTCCGCCCAGATTCTCGGGCAGCATGATGCCCAGCGAGATCAGCATGTTGGTGGGCGAGTTGATGAGCAACTGGGCGGTGTTCGACTTCACCGCCGGACTCTGAACGGGGGTGATATTGTATCCCGTGATGAGTTCCAGGCCGCCCGATCCGGTGGCGTAGACCGCTCCGCCCTGGTTGGTTTCGGTGGTGAAATTGGCGGTCGAGGGAAAGACGAACGGCGCATTGACGGCGCTTTGCTGCGCCAGCACCAGCATGCTGGACGACTGGATCAGCATATTGCCCGTGACGAAAGTCGAGCCATCCGGCGCCGCCGCCAGGATGGTGGTCGCCCCTGTGAGGGTGCGCGCCCCCACCACCGTGGCCGAGGCGACATCGAAGACGAAAGCGCTGCGCGCCGTGGTGGATGTCTCGTTCACCCCCACGATTTTGGTGCCATCGAGCGAGGCCACCAGCCGGCTGTGGGCGGCCAGCGCCATGTCGTTCGAGGGCGGCGGAAGCGAGGGCGCGGTGGGCGCCGGCGGCCCGATGGTGATCGCGGCCAGCGCGTTATTGGCGGCGGCCAGGGGGTTGTAGGTTACCAGCACGTCCGCGCCCGTGCCGGTCCCGATGGTGCTGATCAGGACCAGTTCGTTGAATCCCACCGCGATGCCCTGGGGCTTGGCCGCCAGCGCTACCGAGGTGGTGGCGAACGACGCCGAAGTGAGATCCACGATGGTAATGGCCGAAGCGCCGTAGCACGCCACATAGAGCGAGTTGCCGGCACGCGAGAGCGCCGCCGCCAGAGGAGTGGCCCCCGTGGGAATGGTGCTGGTCAGGCTGGGAGGGTTGGTCTTGGTGGAGAACACTTCAACCGCGTTGGCGTCGGTGTTGACCACGTAGAGGCGCTGGCGGGATTCATCCAGCACCAGGTCGGCCAGCGGCTGGGCGTGCGTCACCACCGTTCCGAAGGTGGCGCCCGCGGACGGCAGGACGGCCGCCGCGAGGAGACATAGGGCCCTGGGCAATAACATTCGGAGAACTAATATAACCCATGGCGCGGCGCCGGGTTTCGAGGCGCATTTTCAGGGAGTTGAGGGGGGTGGCGGGGATGCTGCGCCAATCACGAAAACTCCCGCAGCAGTTCCAGCATCGTGCGGTCCAGTTTGTGCCCGCGCCAGTCCTCGTACACCACATCGGCGCGGTGGCTGTCCACGATCCCGAACGATCCGCGCAGGCACCAGAGCGCCCAGCCCCATCCTGCGGATTTCCACAGGCTCAGCAGGTCGCGCATCCAGGCCAGCGCCACCGGGTGCGGAGTCTTGTTGAAGCAGCCCCACTCCCCCACGAATACCCGTGCGCCGCGCCGCTCGAAGCCCTGCCAGGGCAGAATGCAAAACTCGTCCAAACGGTCCTTATCCCATTCGTCGATATCTCCCACCCGCGTGGGCCACGTTGGCGTCTCCGTCAGATGCCCCGCCCAGGGCGCCAGGTAATGAGAGAGCTTAAAGGGGGCGTAGCCGCGGGTGCAGTGGACCGCATTCGGCAGCGAAGCCAGTTCGGGAACCGGCTGCATGGTCTCGCCGTACATGCCGTCGGCCATCAACAGCCGCTGCGGGTCCACCTCGCGGATGGCGGTGGCAGCCTGCTGGAAAACCGCCGCGTATTGCGCCGGGCTGCATCCGTTCGGTTCGTTGATTAAGTTGAAGCTGAGGCGGGCGGACGGGACTCCGCGGTATCGCCGCGCAAAGCTGGTCCATTGGGACACGAAGATTTCCTGCGCGCGGCGATCCTTCCACAGGTTCCACGGCTCCGCGAGCAGGCCGCTGTTGATCGAAAATCCCGGCGCCCGGTGGAAGTTCAGGCACACGTGCAGACCATATTGCCGGCCCCACTCGACGGCCTGATCGATCTCGCGCAGCGGTTTTTCGAGGAGGTGGAAGGGGTCGGCGGGATCGGTCCAGCACCGGTAGGACATCGGCAGGCGCACGAAGTTGAAGCGCCAATCGGCCATCCACTCGAAATCGCTTTCCAGGAAAGGCTCGTTCCGGTGGCCCCACTCGGGGTCGAGCGCGGCCCACTCGGCGGGCGTATCGGTGAATTTCTCCTGGAGATTGAATCCTCTCCAGAGCCGCGGGGCGACGCCCTCCGGTCGCGGCGGCGAACCCTGCTGGCCGATGGCGGCCAACACGGGCAGCCCACCCAGCAGTTCGCGGCGGGTCACCCGCATGGCCCCTCCGCGGCGATCCGCAGCTCGATTGCGGAGGCGCGGGCGGCATCGGCCAGCGCTCGGAGCAGGTCTTCATCCACCGCCTGCGTGGCGCTGAAGCAGGCGGCGCCGTCTCCATCCACCGCTGCCTGAACGATCACCGCCACGCCCGCCGGCCACCGGTCCGCGAGTTTCCAATCCTGATGCAGCGCCTCCAGAATCGGGGCAGCCGGGCTGGCAGGTTCGGCCGCATCCAGCACCACCAGCCATTGCGCGCCCATCGCCCAGGCGGCGCTCTCGAACGCGGGGAGCAGCCGCGGGACCGAGTGGGCGCAAACCAGCGGCAGGCTCAAGCGGCGCAGTCCGCGGCGGATGACGGCCCGGCCGGCCTCCTGCAACGCCCCGGCAGGCTCCTCTGCCGCATAAACTACCGGGCCGATGGAACTGAGCGCTTCGGCGAATACTGCCGCGGCCGGTTCCGGCATCCCGCCATCCACCGGCCTTGGCGTCGCATTCCAGGTGAAGAGGAGGGGCCGCGGTGCGCGCGCCGTGCGCCAGCGCGCCGGGTCAAAGTGGCGCAGTATCACCAGGATGATTCTCCTTCCGCCGCTTTCCATCGCTGCCGCTATCTGTCTCCCATGGTAAGCCGGATGGGCGACGGGCATCCCGGCCGTAAACTTTCTCTTGCGTCGATATTCTTTCAGATGTATCGTCAGATATATCATGAGTAGACGATTTGGCCGGTTCGGCAACGGCTCCCCCTGGACCGCCTTCGCTTTCGGGCGGCGCGGACGTTTCTTTGAAGCGGGCGAAGTGCGGCTGGCGCTTCTCTCGCTTTTGGCCGAAGGTCCCAAGCACGGCTACCAGTTAATGAAGGAGATGGAGGAACGGTCGGGCGGCGTCTACAGCGCCAGCGCCGGCAGCGTCTATCCGACCCTCCAGCAACTGGAAGACGAAGGACTCATCGCCGCGGAAATGCAGGGCGGGCGGCGCGTGTTTACGCTCACCAAGGAAGGGCGCGATGAACTGGCCAAGGATCCGGACGCCGTGCGCCAGATTTGGGAGCGCGCCGAGGAGTGCGAGGATTGGGGCCACATGGGTCCGGAATCTTTCGTGGTCTTCGGACAGATTGGCATGCTGGCGAAGGCCAGCCTCCGCGCGGCGCGCCACGGCAGCACCCAGCGGGTGAGCGAAATCCTGGACCGCGCCCGCCGCGAACTCGACAAACTCTGAGGAGACGACATGGCCATCGGGATCCGCATCGAGCATCTGCGCAAAGTGTACGATTCGCCGCCACCCTCGGCGGCGCGCGGCGGAGGCTTCTCCTTCACCGCGCAGCGATCCGCCGGAAAGGGCGAGAAGAAGAAAAAATTTGAAGTCGTAGCGCTCGAAGACGTGTCGCTCGAAATCCGCGCCGGTGAGATCTTCGGCCTGCTGGGACCCAATGGAGCGGGCAAATCCACCACCATCGGAATTCTGACCACCCGCACGCGCCCCACCGGCGGGCGCGCCTTCGTGGGCGAGTTCGACGTGTGGAAGGAGCAGGTGAGCGCCAAACGGCTGATCGGCGTGGTGCCGCAGCGGCCCAACCTGGATTTCGCCCTGACGGCGCGCGAGATCCTGTTGTTTCACGGCGCCTATTTCGGCCAGAGCGCGCGCGAGCGCACCAGACGCACCGACGAGCTGCTCGAAAAATTCAAGCTCACCGACCGCGCCGACCACATGGTGCGCAACTTCTCCGGCGGCATGATGCAGCGGATGTCCATCGCCCGCGCCATGATGCACGATCCGGAAGTGCTGTTCCTGGATGAGCCTTCGGCGGGCCTGGATCCGCAGACGCGGCTGCTGCTCTGGGAGATCATCCGCGATTACAACCGCGCCGGCAAGACCATCGTGCTGACCACACATTATATGGACGAGGCGGACGCGCTTTGCGATCGGCTGGCGATCATCGATCACGGCCGCATCATCGCCCAGGGAACCCCGCGCGAGCTGAAGTCGTCCATTCCCGGTGGCTACCTGCTGCGCGTGCGCTTCGACCGCCTGCCGGACGATCTGATGGCCGGCCTGCGCGCGCTGCCGGGCGTCACCGAAGTGCGCTCAGCCGACCATATCGCGGCGGATCTTTACGCGGACCGCGGCGGACCGCTCATCGCCGGGATCGCCGGCGCCGCCCAGGAGGCCGGCGTCACGCTCTGCGACGTGCACATTGCCGAGCCGAGCCTGGAGACCCTGTTCCTGCACCACACCGGAAGGAGTTTACGCGATTGAACTGGAAAACCTTTTTCGCCCTGCTCTCGCGCGACGGGCATGTGGCCCGCCGCAACCTGCTCCCCATGCTGCTGCAAAACCTTTTGCAGCCGCTGCTGCTGACCTTCGTCTTCGGGCGCGTGCTCACCGCCAGCGGCATGATGCGGACGGGCTTTAAGAGCGTGTTGCTGCCCGGCGTGATGGCCATCAGCATGGTTCTCTCCGGCATCCAGGCGGTGGCCATGCCGGTGATCGCGGAGTTTCAATTCACGCGCGAGATCGAAGACCGCCTGCTGGCGCCCATCGCCACAGCGTGGCTGGGAGTGGCCAAAATCGTCACCGGCATGGTGCAGGCGCTGGTAGCCGGCCTGGTGGTGATCCCGGCGGCCTGGCTGATGATGGGATCGGATATAAGCATCGACTTCAGCCATCCGCTGACGTTCGCGGCCATCTGTCTGCTGGTGGCCCTGTGTTCGGCCTCCGGCGGGCTGGCCTTGGGATGCAGCGTGGGGCAGACGCAGATCGGCCTGATGTTCAGCCTGATTGTCGCGCCCATGATGATGTTCGGTTGCGCCTATTACCCCTGGTCGTTCCTGGCGCCCTTCCCGGTGCTCAAGTGGGCCGTGCTGATCAACCCGCTGGTGTATGCCAGCGAAGGCCTCCGCGGCGTGCTGGCCCCCATGGTCCCGCACATCGACACGCTGCTGGTGCTGGTGGCCCTGGTGGTGATCGACGCGGCGTTCCTGGCGCTGGGCCTGGCGAAGTTCGGTAAGAAGGCGGTAAGTTGAGGGAGGCAGACCTTGCCGGGGTAACCCACGAGGCGGCACATGCACACTTACTTCCACGTCGACATGGACGCCTTCTTCGTGTCGGTGGAGGAGTTGTACGACCCGTCGCTGAGGGGTAAGCCGGTAGTCGTCGGCGGGCGCCCCAACGAGCGCGGCGTGGTGGCGGCGGCTTCCTATGCCGCGCGGCGCTTCGGGGTGCACTCGGCCATGCCGCTCCGCACGGCCTATAAGCTTTGCCCGCAGGCCACCTTCGTGGACGGCCACCCGCAGCGCTATCGCGAATACTCAGGGCGGGTGCACGAAGTCCTGCAGGCCTTCTCGCCGCTCGTGGAGATGGCCTCCATCGACGAAGCTTACCTGGACCTCAGCGGCACCGAGAGGCTCTACGGCCCGCCGCTGCGCGCCGCCCACATCCTGCACCAGCGCATGAAAGCCGCCACCGGGTTGAACTGCTCGATCGGGATTGCCTCCTCCCGCCTGGTGGCCAAAATCTCCTCCGACCAGGCCAAGCCGAACGGGGTGCTGTGGGTTGTGCCGGGCCGCGAGGCGGCCTTCCTGGCGCCGCTCGACGTGCGCAAGGTGCCCGGCGTGGGCAAGGTGACCGAGAAGAACCTGCACGCCCTGGGCATCCGCAAGGTCGGCGACCTGGCGCGCCTCGACGATGCCTTCCTGGAAGAGCGCTTCGGCAAGTGGGGCCTGGCGCTGGCCGGCAAATCGCGCGGAGAGGATGCCGGCGGCTGGTTCGATACCGAAATCGGCGCCGGCGAGGGGCCCAAATCCATCAGCCACGAGCACACCTTTATGGAGGACACCTCCGACGTGGCGCAGTTGGAGGCCACCCTTTCGAAGCTCTCCGAAATGGTCGGGCGGCGGCTGCGGGAACAGCATCTGGAAGCCCGCACCCTCCAGCTCAAGCTGCGCTATACCGATTTTTCCACCATCACGCGGGCCCATTCGCTCGGGCGCGGCACCCAGCTCGATACCGAAATCTTTGAGGAGATCCGCGCCCTGTTCCGCCGCAACTGGCGTCCCGGCGCGGCCGTGCGCCTGCTGGGCGTGCACGCTTCCGGGTGGGCGGAAGGCGAAGAACAGATGGACCTGCTGGGCGAAGAGCGGCACGAGCGGTGGAAGCAGGCCCTGGCGGCCGCCGACCGCCTGCGCGACCGTTATGGCGATTCCGCGGTATCGCTGGCCGCCAGCCTGCGCGGCGGCTTCCGCGAGCGGACCCACGAAAATCCCGCCGGACTGCCGGGGAAAAAGCCGGCTCGCGAGCCGGAGAATACCTGACGCCGCCTGGTCCCGCCGCTCCAATGCTACTGCGGCCGGCGAAACAGTCCCAGGTAGGCCGCCTTTCCGCGGACGTGCCCCGCCATGGCCTGCATGATGGAGGTCCGGATCGCCTGCGGATTGGGATTCGGATCCTGCGGCCCCTGCGTTGGCACGGCGATGTCGAGCATGGTATCCAGAGCGTACAACTCCAGCACGTAGTGGTGCACCGGACCGGTCGCGGACGCCCCTGGCCCGCGATAGCGCGCGCCGCTCACGCTGATCTGCCGCGATCCGTCCGGCAGTTCAAAGCCGTCCGGCCGGGCTTGCGCGATGCCTGTCGCCGTCCCGGGAATATTCCAGACCATCCATTGAAGCAGATCGTCGGTCGAGTTCGGAACCACGCTGTCGGCGTCGTGGAAGACCAGGACGAAGCTGGCGGTGCCTGCGGGAGGCGTGCTCCATTGGATGGCGGGCGACACTTCCGGCCCGGCCTGCGAATAGCGCAGCGGGATCATGCCGCCGTCGGCCCACGCGGTGGTGGTCAGGGTTAGCGTCTGGAACCCGCCGCCGCGCCCGCCGCCTCGTCCGCTGCGCCGTCCGCCCTGGGGCGCGGCTTGCGGGCCGGCTACCGCCAACAGGCTGCCCGCGGTCATCAAAACGATGCTGCATCGAAGCGTGCGCACGTTGTCTCCTCGTTAGCGTTTGAATTCCGGGTGAGCTTTCAGCCACGCATCGTA
>JASHSS010000635.1 GCA_030038565.1 Bryobacteraceae bacterium | reverse complement strand
AGCATCTCCGGAGACGGCCCCGGCGAGGTGGAGATCGCTCCCTACGGGGCCGCCCTTTACACCGCGTGAGCCAACGCCCGGCGCGCGGCGCAAGCCGCCCGCGGCACTTTTCGACTCCACTGAAGAGAGGCAAGCGGGGCGCGCGGCATAAAGGACAGGCTTCGGCAGGGCGGTCGATGCCCGGCGGGCGCCGCGGCAATCCACGGGCTTGCCCGATATCCGCGGCCACCACCCACCTTCCCGAAAGCCGGCTCTTTTTTCCGGACGCCCTTCTTTTGGCTCTGCGTTCCCCCGGCTGCATTCCGCCGCCATGGCCGAAATCCACCACGGCGGTGGTTTAGAACCATCTGGCATCGGACTTCGCACCCTTATTATCAATAACTTGGTGCGGGCCACAGTTTGGCGAAACAGATGCACGGGGGATGTGCGTCGAACGTATTGAGGCAGCCACTATGATTCCGAATCGCTACCCGGTAAGCTCTCTTTTCCGATGGGTCCTGATTGGTACGGCAGCCGCCGGCCTGGCGTTGGCGCAGGACCAGGCGCCGCCGGCTCCGGCCACTCCGCCGCCATCGACGACGCCTCCCAGCGGAGGCTGGCGGCGCGTGGGCGACCCTCCGGCCGCTCCGGCTCCGGCTCCCTCCGCGCAGCCGCAGACGCAGGACCCGAGCCAGCCCACGGATCGTACGGATGCTTACGGGCAGCCGCTGCCCGCGCCGAGCGGAGATCCGCAGGACGCTCCGCCAGTGCAGCAGCAGGGCCCGCCGCCGCAGGACATGCCGCAGGCCGCCCCGGGGCAACAGATGGCGCCCCCGAATGCTCCTCCACCGGCGGGTAACCGGCCGGCTTACGGCCTTCCTGCCCAGGTGACCATGCAGGCCGGCACCGTCATCACGACGCGCATCAACCAGCCGCTGTCTACCGACCATAACCTGGTCGGCGACACTTTCTCCGCGACGCTCACCCAGCCGATGGTGGTGAATGGAGTCGTGGTGGCGCAGCGCGGGCAGTTGGTGTACGGAAGCGTCACGGAGATCCAGAAGCAGCACAGCGACAAGCCGTCGCGGCTGGGCGTGCAATTGACTGGAATCACCCTGGCCGATGGCACCCAACTGCCGGTGAAGTCGACGTTGTTCAACCAACAGGGCGGACACACGCCCGGCGGGATTGAGGCCGGCAGGGTGGTGGGCACCACGGTCGTGGGCACGGCGGTAGGCGGAGCGATCGGATGGGGAACCGGTGCGGCGATCGGCGCCGGCGCGGGGGCGCTGGTAGGTCTCGCGGCGGTCCTGGCGACCCACAACCACCCCACCATCGTGTATCCCGAAACGGTCCTGATGTTCCAAACCACGGTTCCGGTGACCATCCCTACCGGTACGTCCCAGGCCTTTCGTTATGTAGGCCCCAACGACTATAGCCCCGGCGTGCAGATGCAGATGCGGCCGCCGGCCCGCGCTCCCGTTTATCCGGGGTATGGCACCGCCTACGCCCCTTACGGAGCTTACCCCTACGGATATCCGTATCCGTATCCGTATCCCTATGCGTATCCTTATTACCCCTACTATCCGTATTGGGGCGGGGTGGGATTCTATTTCGGCGGCGGGCGATTCTTCGGCGGGCGCTGGCGGTAAGCGGCTGCTCCGGTCCCGTGCGGTTGTGGCGGTAAGCGGCTGCTCCGGTCCCGTGCAGGGTTGTGGCGCACGGGACCGGAGGGTCTTCATTTCTTCAGGACTTCCTCAAAAAACGCGGTGGCCCGCGGATCCCTCGAATTTCCCAGCGTATTCATGGCCTGCTTCCGCACTTCCGGGTCCTGGCTGGTCTTCACCACTTCAATCAGCAGCGGGATACCTTGACCATCCGGCAGCGAGACCAGCGCCGAGACGGCGCGCCTCTTCACCTGCGGATCGCGGTCGGTGGCGATAATCGAGCGGAGCGTCTCGACCGCTCCGGGAATCGGCCGGCGGCTGGATCCCAGCGCGGAAACGGCCTGTTCGCGAATGCGGGTGCTGGAATCGCCGCGCGCCAGCGACACCAGCAGCGGTCCCGCCTCGGGTTCCTTGCTGGAGGCCAGCGCGGTGACGGCGCGCTCGCGCACGCGGTTATCGGGGTCCGCGGCGACGATCTTCCGGAGCGCCTCGAACCCGTGGCGCCCGCGCCACGCGCCCATCCATGAGACCGCCCGCAGCCGCAGGGTTTCCGGCTGGTCGGGGGCCAGGTAGCGGTCCAGCACCGCGTCGGCCGAGGGATCCCGGTGCACGGCGATGGCGCTCAGCGCCCCATCTCCGGTGACCTCGCGGGTGGAAACCAGGGAAGCCAGCAGCGCCACGCTGGCGGCCGCCGGAACATCCGTGAGCCAGTGCACCGGAAGACCGCCGGCATCGATCTCGCAATCCGGGGAGAGGCTGCGGATACGGGTCACCGCGCCCCCATCCACGCGCAACAGCACCACCGCGTGATCGGGAGGCTCCAGGTGGACCACCCCCGGCGAGGTGAATCCGTCGCGCACGTATTCGCAACCGAGGCCGCCATTGGGAACCGCCGGGACGCTGTAGCCGATCCAGGCCGGTTGCGGCTGCTGCCCCAGCAGCGCGTGAAACACGCTTTCCAGGCCCGCCGAAGCCGGGCGCGTATCCACTTGCGCGTTCACCAGCAGCTTGGGCTGCGCCGCGAGCGGCAGGGCCGCGACACAGCATCCCACCCACCACATCGCGCGCGTCATTTGGAGAGAATCTCCAGCAGATAATCCGAAGCTTCCTTGGACTTCATACTCCCCAGCCGGTCCACGATCCGCAGCTTCATCTTGGGATCTTTTTCCGCGCGGGCCATCTCCACTAAAGCCTTGGCGTTGCGCTGGCCGGCGAGGCTGTCGATGATGGTCTGCTTGATTTTCTCGTCCTGCTCGGAGTTGTAGGCCGCCACCAGGGCATCGCCGGTATTGCCGTTCTGCTGGGCGAGCACGCGAATCGCGGCCGTGCGCACCTGGGGATCCTTCTCGTTGCGGACCACGTCGCCCAGCTTGCTTACGTTGCCGTTGTTGTACATGCACTCCAGGATCTGGACCTTGTCGTCGGCGGCGGTCTCGCCCTGGTAAAGCTGCCAGAGCTCGGCCTGCCCCGTGTTATTGGCCAGGTCGTGGATGGCGCGCAGGAACAGGTCGTGGTTCTTCTCGGTGCGGGCGGCCTGCAAGAGCCGGTCCCATTCGCGGTACGAAGCGTAGGTGTCCAGGATGGCCCGCTTGACGGTCGGATCGCTGGTGGAACCGTAAATCTCAGGCAGGAGGTCGGGGTTGTCGTCGTTCTGCCGCCGCCACTGGCGCATGTACTCGATGGCCTTCACCTGGAGGTCGGGGTTGCCGCCGCCGCGGGCGATCTGCACCAGGATCTGGTGGGCCCTGGGCGAGCCGCTCTGGGCCAGAACGAAAATCGCGCGCTCTTTCAGCTTGGGCGAGGTCGATGTCTTGAGCAGTTTCTCGATGAGGGGGATGGCGCGATCCGGGTCCGATTGCATGATGCTGTTGATGGCGATCAGCTTCAAATCCTCATCCGCCTGCTGGTCCGGCGAGACCGGCTTTCCGGCGGCCTGCTGGATTTCCAGTTCCAGCACCTTGGCGTCGTCCAGCCAGCCGCTCTTGGGATAGGATTTGCGCAGCTCCGCGATCGCGGCCTGGGCCTCGTCGCGGCGGCCGAGTTTGTCGAGGGCGTACGCCTTCCAATACCACGCCGCATCCGCGCGAGCGCCGGCGAGGGAGGCGACCTGGTTGAAATCTTCGAGCGCTTCGTCCCAGCGATGGTTGTCGAGGGATCGCTCGCCGGCCTCGTAGAGGCGGTCCTCGTTCATAAAGCGGCGCTGGGCTGAGCCGATTTTCTGCTGGAACAGGGCGCCCTCCTGATAGGCGAAGGGCGTGCGGATTTTCAGGGCGTCGAGTTGGCCCTTGACGGCGGCCATCTGCGCATCGAGGTTCACGCGGTTCATGGCATCGGCGGCATATTGCTGGGCGCGGCGCGCGTATTCGTCGATCTCCGGCATGCG
>JASHSS010000056.1 GCA_030038565.1 Bryobacteraceae bacterium | reverse complement strand
AACGTCACCGCCCGAGCGGAACGTGATCTTGCGTACCTTTTCACCGAAATCAACGCCGGGCATTCAGACGCAGCCATGAAATGGTACGGGGCCTCACGTCTATCGCGTGATATACCGCGTCCTGGGGGAACGCAAGCAGGTCGATGTGCTTCCCATCCGGCATGGCGCGCGACGGAGGTTCAAGGGTTCCGATGTCGCCTGAGCAGGGAGTGAGGGGAACTGTAGGCATGTGGCGGATCGCCGACGACCACAGGGCCCGCCCGGTCCGCCCATCCCTCGGCGCGGGGATGGACTGACGGGAATCTGACCGTTGCCGTTGTTGGACACCGGGGGCATTCGCCCTCCAGGGCCCCAGGTTGGGTGAAGCGGCTGGCCTTCACGCCGTCCCCGGGGCAGCGTAGAGGCGTGACGGCCGCGAACTGCGAATCCGAGCCTGGAGGGCGCCGGCGCTCCCTGCCGGGCTTTGTACTGTTCCAATTCGAACGCACTACCTCGTTTGCAGTATTCTCGCCGGCGCTTTGCCTGGCCTATGCTGGTTCTGATCGAGGCAACATCGCACCGTGGAGCCTTATGGGGAAGCTACCTGTGCCGGGCAAACCGCCGCTTGACCTATACATCAACTGCGTGGTTTTGAGTTCATTTCGCTCCGAGTTCACCTTCCTGCGGAATGTATTCCGGCTGGCCGGGCTGCGACTGCACCACGCGGAGTCCCTCGACGAGGCGGATTTCCTGCTGACGGTGACCGGGAGCACGGTTCTGCTTTCCGACGTCACGTTTGAAGGCGGCTCCTGGCGAAGCGCCCTCAACCTGCTCCGGAATCGGCATCCGCTGGTGCCGATGCTGGTGGTCGCCGACCCGGTGGATGGGCCGTTTCTGAGGGATCTGTTCGAGCATGGCGCCTGCGGGGTAGTCTGGAGACCCTACGACTTCGAAGCCATCCGCAAGCAGGTTCGAGCGCTGCACGAGGCCTCCAAGGAACGCCGCGCCTGGCAGGAGGAAAACCCGCACCGAGGGACGCGCCTGCATTGGGTGGATTCCAGACGGTAGCCCGCGCTGACGGGGGCCCTCCCCGGTGCCACACTGCCGCGCGGAGACCCGCGGACGTATCGGCGGGGTTTACAGGGTACGTAGCGGGGGCGGGGAGGCGGACCGGCCATCACCGCCCGGTCCGTTTGCCCCGTTTTCCGCAAGCCGCCGTGAAATAGATCGAGAAAGCGAAGGCAAGGTTGGATGTACAATCGAGACCAAGTAGAACGGCTTTCCGGTCAGGAGGGTCCAGTTACGCGAAACGTTGTCGCATTCCTGGTGGCGGCCTGTGCGGCCTTCGGCCAAGCCGGCGGCACCGGTACAATTCAGGGCACGGTCACCGATCCATCAGGCGCGATAGTGGCCCGGCGCTTCAGTTACTGCAACCAATGTGGCGGGGGTGGAAGCCGAACGTAAGACCACCGACGCCGGCTTCCGCCGGCTTCTCGTGCTCTCGCTGCTTCCAACCGGCGAGTACAATGTCACCGTCAAGGCGGTCGGCTTTCAGACTTCACGCAGCAGCACATCGTGCTCGACGCTTTGCAGGTGGTGGGTGTGAACCCCAAACTGCAACTGGGACAGGCCAGCCAATCGGTCACCGTGGACGGCTTCGGGACCTACAACCTGCAGGTGATTCAGGGCGGCGCCGAGGTGGCCTTCGAGCTGAACCAGTTGATCGACCATCCCGAGTGGCAGAAGGCCTTTCTGCAATATTGCCGGCTGACCGGCGCGCTCAAGAGCGTGGTGGCGCGGGACACGACCACCGGCGCGGAGGGCGGCGACGGCTCCTACGCGGGCGCGGGACGCCTGGCGGCCTATGCGTATTTCAAGACGCGCAACGCGGCGTTCATCGGGCGCGCGGTGAGTCAACTGCGCGTCGGCGGCGGCTTCCGCAGCCTCCCCGGCGGTCTGTACGCCACCCGCCACGTGGAGGGCCCCGAGGTGATGAACCCCATCGACGAGGCGCCCGCAGTCTCCACCAACACCACCGCGCAATTCTCGCTCACGGCCATCGAGGTTCTGGAGTTGTGCAAGGATCAACTGCCCGCGGAATTGCCGCCGCCCGCCGCTCCGGGAGGGCGCGGGCGGGGAGGCCGGGGGTAAGCCAGGTGCGGGGGTGCGGGGCTGCGCCGGCGCGCGGGTCTCAACGGTCTCGGCGACGCGCCGGGTGCTACAACAGGGCGTCCGAAGGAGCGCCGGCGCCAACGTTCACGTGGCGATCAGCGACTGGACCTTTTCGGCGAGCGAGGCAGCCGTGTAAGGCTTCTGGATGAAGCCGGCCAAGCCTTTACCCGCGAAGCGCTGGAGGGCCTCGACCTCGTTGTAGCCGCTGGTCAGCAGGACGCGAACGCGCGGGTTGACGGTTTGCAGGTGACCGAGGGTCTCCTCGCCGCTCATCACGGGCATGGTGAGATCCAGCAGCACCAGCGAGATGGCCTCCGGCCGGCCGCGATAACATTCCACGGCTTCGGCGCCGTTACTCGCCAGCACCACCTCGTAGCCGTAGCGCTGCAAGGTGTGGCGGGCGGTTTGCCTGACCACGTCCTCATCGTCCACCACCAAAATGGTCCCGGTGCCGCCCAGAGTGCCGGTGACGGCCGGAGGCGGCGTGGCCACCGGATTGGCCGACGCGGGGAGCAACACCTTGACGCTGGCGCCCTGGCCGGGTTTGCTGTAAACCTTGATCGCACCATTATGGGCGCGGACGATGCCCAGCACGGCGGAAAGCCCCAGGCCGCGGCCGGCGAACTTGGTGGTAAAGAAGGGATCGAACATGCGGGCGAGGGTCTCCTCGCTCATCCCGCAGCCGGTATCGTGAACTTCCAGGAGCACGTAAAGGCCTGGGCGGAGCAACTCGCCGGCGGAGGACATAGTGGCGATGTAGGCGTCATCGACCTCCTGAACGGTGGTGATGACCAGGACCGATCCACCCTCGGGGCCGATGGCCTCGGCGCCGTTGATCACCAGGTTCATGACGATCTGCTGCAACTGGCCGGGGTCGGCATCGATGCCCGGAAGGCGGTTGTGGAGTTGCAGGCGAAGCTGGACGGTTTTGGCGATAGAAGTCTGGAGGAGGCCACTGATGTCGCGCACGACCGACGACAGATCGATGGTGCGCATGACAAAGCGGCCCTTGCCGGCATAGGCCAGCAACTGACGGGTGAGATCGGCGGCGCGCTCGGAGGCGTGAATGACTTCCTCCAGGAACTGGTGCTGGGGTTGGTTGGCCGGGACGGTTTCGAGCGCCAGGCTGGCGTTGCCGAGGATGCCGGTGAGGAGATTGTTGAAGTCGTGGGCCACGCCGCCCGCCAGCACACCGAGGCTTTCGAGTTTCTGGGTGTGACGGAGCTGTTCTTCGATGCGCAGGCGCTCGGTGACATCGGTGTTGATCTGGAGAGTGCCCTGAAATTCGCCGGAGGCGCCGAGGCGGACGGCCCAACGGCTGGTGACCTTGAGGGCGGCGCCATCCTTGCGCACATGCGTCAACTGCCCTTCCCAGTGGCCTTCGGCGGCCATCTTGCGGCGGATCTCGTCGAGGGGATCGGGGTACTCGCTGTGCAGCAGTTCGTGGGAGACGCGGCCCACCGCTTCCTGGCGCGTCCAGCCGTACATCCGTTCGGCGCCCTGGCTCCAGAACTGAATGGCGTCGGAGCGATCCAGCGAGAAGATGGCGTCGTGGGCCAAGTCGAGCAACTGGGCCTGGTCGCGGAGGTTTTCCTCATCCAGTTTGCGGCGGGTGATATCGGCAATGACGGCGCTGATGTGGGAGGGCTTGCCATTGGCGTCGCGGTAGCAGTGGGCTTGGCCCCAGAGCCAGTGCAGGCTGCCATCGGGCCAGACCACCCGGAATTCGGCTTCCGCCTGGCCGCGGGCGAGGATGGCGCGGAGCCGGTCGCGGACCGAGCGGCGATCCTGGGGATGCACGCGGCTGAGCAGGGTGCGGTAGTTCCAATGCGGAATGGCGTCCTGGAAGCCGAAAATCTGGTCGTGCTTGAGCGACCGGGTGCTGGAGTCGCGGGCGATGTTGTAATCGAGGTAGCCGATGTCGGCCGAATCCAATACAAAGCGCAGGCGGTCCTCGGCCTCCCGGTAGGCCAGGGCGGAGGTGAGGGCTTCCTGGGAACGCTCGCGCACGCGGGCTTCGAGTTCTTCGGCAGTGCGACGCAAGGCGGCCTCGCGCCGGTGGTGGACCTGCGAGATGCGGCTCACCAGGAGCGAAACGATGAGCGCCAGGGACAGACGGAACAACTCGCCGCTGAGGGTCCGGTTGGGAGCGCCGCGCATGTGGGGTATGGCGATCATGACCAGGGCCGAGATGAGGATTCCGGAGCCGTATCCCAGCCAGGCCGCGCCCAGGATCAGGAAGAGAAACAACACTACCAGCAAACCCGACAGGAGCGGCGGGAGGGGCCGGCCGAACGTCAGGTAGCATACTTCGGCGATCGCCACCAGGACGGCAAAGCTGCCGAGCGACAGGGCATAGGGCTGCGCAGGCGCGGGGAGGGCCTCCAGGGCGTCCCGCCCCAACTTTTTGGCAAACGATCGCAGCCGGGCCAGCACCAGTCCTCCTCTGGAGCCTACATCGGAGTGTAACCCGACAACACGGGGAGTATCTCGCCGGCGCACTCCAGGTCGAGCAGTCGCCGTTTGAGGGGTAAGCCGCCGCCATAGCCCACGAGGCGGCCATTCGCGCCGATGACACGATGGCAGGGGACCACGATGGGGAGGGGGTTGGCTCCATTGGCCGCGCCCACCGCGCGGACCGCCGAGGGGCGGCCGATGGCTTGGGCGATGGCGGAGTAGCTGCGCGTCCGGCCGTAGGGAATGGTTTGCAACTCGCGCCAGACGCGGAGTTGAAAGTCCGTGCCGGCCATATCGAGCGGCAGGTGGAAGTCGCGCAGACGCCCTGCGAAGTAGGCGCGCAATTGGGAGAGAGCTTCCCCGAGGAGGGGATGCCCAGGGTTGGGGGGCGTAGCGGGCGGATCCGGAGGCGCCCCGGCGGGGTCTCCGGCAGTAAAGTGGATGGCGCGAAGCCCGGCGGGGGAAGCGGAGATGCGCAGCATGAGAGACTCGGCCACTTCGGCCTCGACCCATTCCAACATAAAACCAGGATGGCATAACCAGGGCGGTCCCGGACACGGCGGGGTAGGGCTGCGGACGGAGGCGCCGGGTCAGGTGCAGGAGCGGATCTTTCTGCGAGGAAGGGCGGGAGCACCACGCGCACGACGGCCAGAATTGATGGCTAGGGAATCGCAAGGCGGATTGGCCGGCGGCCGGATCGTGCGGCGGATGGGCGCGCTTCGGCCGGCTCCGGGAAGTGGATGGACGGAAACGGGTTACAATGCCTTTTCGCATGCCTCCCCAATCGGAAACGCGAATCCGCGTGCGCTACGCCGAAACCGACCAGATGGGCGTGGTTTACTACGCCAATTACCTGGTCTGGATGGAAGCTGGGCGCGTGGACCTGTGCAAGGCCCTGGGCTTCAACTACCGGGACATGGAGCTCGATGACGGCGTGTTCCTGGCCGTGGCGGAGGCCAGTTGCCGCTACCGTTTTCCGGCCCGCTTCGACGACGAAGTGGTGGTCCGGACATGGGTAGAGCAGGCCAACACACGGATGGCGATTATCGCCTATGAGATACGGCTGGCGGGGACGCCGGAGCAGCCCGGCCGCACGCTGGCCACCGGGCAGACCCGGCATGTGTTCGTCTCCCGCGATTTCCAGCGCGTCCGGCTGCCGGAGAAGTACCGGGCGATGTTTGGCGTCGCGGAAACGCGCTCGTAGCGACAGGGCCACCGAACCCGTCAAGCCACGGCTTTGGCCCGCAGAAACGGGCTGTATTTCTGGTCCGACCCCTTGATGTGGGTCTCCAGCCAGGTTCGCAGGAACTGCAGCAACTGCACCGACATGGCGACCTGGCCCTCTTGGAAATCGGCTTGAAATTTCAGCACTTTGGCAGTTAAAGCGTCGTGCTCGGCTTTGTGCGCGGCGAACTCGGGATAATGGTGTTGCCGCATGAGCCGCTCCTCGTGGGCAAAATGCACTTTGGTGTACTGAACCAGGCGGTCCAGGATGCGCGCCATAACCAGCTTGCTATGGCCTGCCATCATAGCGGTGTAGAGTTCGTTCGCGATGGCGAACAGCGTTTTGTGCTGCGCGTCCACGCTACCGATTTGAACTGAGAATTCATTGTGCCATTCGAACATACAGGAACTACATCGGCGGGAACAACGGAAAACCGTAGAGCGTAAGATAAATTATGCGGATCCTTCTTTTCAGCGGCAAAGGAGGAGTCGGAAAGACCAGCCTGGCGGCCGCCACCGGTTTGCAGCTCTCGCGCCTGGGGTACCGGACGCTGGTGATGAGCGTCGATCCGGCCCACAGCCTGGCGGACTCATTCGACCTGGAAACCGCCCTGTTTCACAGTAAGACGGGCGATCCGTACCGCATCGAGGAACGGCTGGCCATCCACGAAGTCAACATTCAAAAGGAGATCAAGCGCCACTGGCGGGAGATCTCGTCGTACGTGATCTCGGTCCTGCGCACCACCGGGATCAGCGACGTGGAAGCCGAGGAACTGGCCATCCTGCCCGGCATGGAAGAGCTGAGCGCCATGATGTACGTCAACCAGTTCCGCCGCGAGCAGCGTTACGACGTGATCGTGCTGGACTGCGCTCCAACCGCCGAATCGATGCGCTTCGTCAGCATGCCGACCACCCTGGAGTGGTACATGAAGCACATTTTTCCATTCCAGAGGGGCCTGCTGAGGGCGGTTCGCCCCTTCGCCAACCGGGTTTCTCCGGTGGAACTTCCCACGGATAACTATTTCGCCAATATTCAGGACCTTTTCGGCCGCCTGGACGGCATCGGCGAATTGCTGGAAGACCCGCGGACGACCAGCGTAAGGCTGGTGACCAACCCGGAGCGCATGGTCCTGCGCGAGACGCAACGGGCCTTCGTGTATTTTTCGCTGCACGGGCTGACGGTGGATGGCGTGATCGTGAACCGGGTCCTGCCATCCGCGGTGACGGACGCTTTCTTTCAGGAATGGCTGGCTTCGCAGGGCCGCATCGTGGAGGAGATTGAAGCCTATTTCGCCCCGGTCCAGGTGAAGCGCGTGCCGCTATTCGGGCACGAGGTTTTGGGGCGTGAGCGGCTGGAAGAACTGGCCCGCGCGCTTTATGAGGAGAAGGAAGACCCCGCCGCAGTGGTCCGCACGGAGGCGCCCTACACTTTCGCCAAGCGCGACGGACATTACGAAGTCCGCCTGCTTTTGCCCTTCGCGGTGAAGGGTGAAGTGGGGCTGTTCAAGAAGGGGGACGAGCTGGTGGTGGAGATCGGGACGCTGCGCCGCCACATCGGGCTGCCCACGTCGATGGCGGCTTTGTCCCCTTCCCACGCCCGGCTCGAAAATCGTATACTCACGGTTGAGATGAAGGAGATTTAATCATGGAAGAGAAACCCGCCGCCGAGACCCATTCCGGGTGCTTCGTTTGCGAAACGGCCATCCCGTTTCTGAAGAACATCGTTCCGCCGGATACCAGGGAGCATTTCCGCAACTCGCGAGTCGAGTTTTTGAAAGGCATCCGCACGCTGATCGACCACAAGATCTCCCGCCTGTCCCACCAGGATCTCAAGGGTACGCACGTGACCGTGGAATGAGCGCGGGCGCTACTTTTTGTAGGTCTTCTCGAATTTGTTGCGGCTATTGTAGACGGTGAACGAGCCGTCGCTTTCCGCCCTGAGGCGCAGCCACTTGCCTTCGCAGGCTTCATCGAGGTTGGCGATTACGGTATCGGACGAGTTGTGGTCCTTGCCGCCCTCGATCGCGTAATGCACCTGCCAGAGGTCGAGCAGGCCGGGGGAATCGTGGACGATCTGCCAGGCGGAGGGCGAACCGCCTTTGCGCGCCCCGTTGTTCATGATCGCCACGCGCGGATGAAGGGCGTGGACCAGTTGCGGCGAGCCGGACTGGTCGAGACCATGGTGCGAAACCAGGTAGACATCCACGGGGCCGACTTTATTCACAGGGCACACCAGATCGTATTCCTTGTTCCAGGTCAGGTCGCCCAGGTCGGCCATGCGGAAGTCGCCGAAGGTGATCAGCAGTCCCATGGAATGGGCGTTTTCGCTGGTATCGACGGGGTGGCGCTCAAAGGCGGCGCAATCGGGGTTGGGCTGGCCCCCGCCCGCGAGCGGGGCCGGGATTGCCTCACCGGCCGCGGTTAACACACGCACGTCCAGACCCTTGACGGGAATGGTATCGCCCGGCTTCGCCTGGATGTGGTTGCCTTTGGAACGGTGATCCACATAAGCCGCGTACAGCTCGTCGCCTTCCCGGGTGTGTTCGGTATTCTCGCCATGGTCCACGAAATTGCGGATGGGAAGCTTTTCGGCCAGTTGGCCGACACCGCCCACGTGGTCGGAGTGGTAATGGGTGATGACCAGGTAATCGATGCGTTTGACGCCGCCCATTTTGGCGGCAGCGGCAATGCGCTCGGCATCGCGGTGGTTGTGGCCGCCCCAGCCCGTATCGACGAGCATGGATTCGCCTCCGGGGCTGACGAACAGGGTGGCCTGACCGCCTTCCACATCGATGAAAAAGATTTCCAGGGTTTTGGCGGCGGAGAGCGCTCCCGCCAAAGCCAGCATGAGGATTGCGACGGATCCCAGTCTCATGGCCAGCATGGTAACATGCGCGGGCCGGGAGGGTACCAGGCCCGGCTCCGGCGGCGCCGGCGCGAAGCGGCCGGAAAGCAACGGCTTGCGGGAACATTCGAGACTCACGTAACGTATGATTGAGCGGATGCCCTTTTGCAGCCATTGCGGAACCCCTGTACACGAGCGGGACGTGTATTGCGGGCGCTGCGGGACCCGCCAACCGGTTGGTCCCAGCGCGCCGGCGCCGCCGGGAGCCGATATTCTGGGCGGCATTTCCGGCCGGACCGCGTCGATTCTGTGCTACGTGCCGGGGATCGGGTGGCTGGTGGCCATCGTGGTGCTGGCAGCGGACAAATTCCGGCGCAACCGGGCGGTCCGCTTTCACGCCTTCCAGGGCCTGTACCTGTTCGTGGCGTGGCTGATGGCGAGTTGGGTGCTCACCCCGGTGGCGGGCGTGCTTTCGCCGCATTTCGCGATCCACAAACTGGTTCAGGTGGTCCTGCTGGGGATGTCCATCTTTATGATGGTGAAGGCTTCGCACGACCAGACCTATGCCTTGCCGCTCTTCGGCGAACTGGCCCAGCGCTCGGTAGTGGAACATTGAACGCGCGGGCGCCAGGTTTGTCGGTACGCCGCCGCACGATGGGGCCGGATCTCGGGTAGCGGGCCACCGGATTTCGGGCGCCGGGTACGCCGGATGGGCGTAAAGTTAAGGAGTGGTGGTACAGATGGCGCCGATGGTGACGGACTTCGCCAAGCTCCTGGAAGGCATTCCAGCAGGGGCCTGGGTGGCGCTTTCCGAGAGCGAGGATGGAGTTCTGGCTTATGCGGCGGAACTGGATGACGCCATCCGCAAGGCCCGTGAACAGGGGGAGGAGAACCCCGTAGTGCTCCGGGTGCCGCAGTCGCCGGGTCCGTTTCAGTTTTAGGACGGCTCGGGTGGCCTGGTATAAGGTTCCCTACACCTCATTCGATTGCCCGCCGGATCCGTCTTTTCCCCAGGGGCACACAGCCAAGCGCCCGGTTCTGCGCGTGCAACTGCGCAGTGGCGATTCACGCTTATCGTGCTATGTGATTGTCGATTCCGGGGCGGATCACTGCGCGTTTCCGCTTTCCTTTGCCCTGCCGTTGGGGCTGGACCCCCTGACCAAACCGGCCAGCGCCACCTCGGGGGTGGGATACCAGTTTGTCTCCACTTTCTATTGGCCCATACGGATTGAATTCCCCGGTGTAACGGCGCTGGATGTATATGCCGGGTTCACACCGGGGCTGGACAACGTCGGCGTCGGGCTCTTGGGTCAATCCGGCTTTTTCGATCGCGTGGATGTGCTCTTCAACCAGCGCCTGGGAACGTTTTCGATTGACATGTAGGGCCGTTCGACCGGCTCCCGGCCACTACCTTCCACCGCGGTGTTCATCCCGGTGGGTTTCACGAGGCGCAGGCCTGCCTTGCCGGGCGGCTTCCCGCTCAGCCGGGGAACGGGATTCCAGCGCGTGAGCCTCGGCGGGACGCACAAAACCCGGGGCGGGGCGGCGGATCCCCGCATACGGATGCACGTAGCTGGCGCGATTGACCCAAGTCCGGCCCCAGCGTGCGTTATTCAGGAAAACTGCGTGCGCGCCCCAGTCGAAGCGGATCCCTCCCGGCGCCCAGCCCCACGGGGAAAAGAACGCGCCGAGGGTTACGCCGAAGCCGAAGCGGATCGCGCCTCCAATCACGAATCCGGGGCGAGGCGCAAAAAACACCACCGCCGGATCGTAGTAGGGGACCACCATGAAAGCCGGGTTCACGGGCATGATGGTAATGTACGGTCCGCCGCCCACGATGACTTGGCCGTTGGAGCGCAGGTAGCCGAAGCGTTGTGCTATGGCCCTCTGGCGCTGCACCGCGTCCATCACGTCCTGTTGCTGAGCCAGGAAGGCATTGCCGATTTGGGTGGTCCAGTTCATGTCGGAGGCCATCATCTCCAGAACGGACGGAAACGGGAGCAGCGCCTGCACGCTGGGATCCCACGGCAGTTGATCGGCGGCGATGGCGTCGGCAAGCGCCTGGCCGACGAGGTAATGATGCTGGTCGGCCCACTGGGCGGCAGGGGGAATCTCGTTGGAGTAGGTGGCGGCGGCCAGGATCTGGGCCACCAGCGGGTCGGGGTAGAGCGCGATGCGGCCGACCAATTGGTCCAGTTGCGGGGGCGGCAATAGCGGAGGCGCCTGGGCGAAAGCTGGGGAGGCGGCTACCCCCACCAGGCACGCGAGCGCGATCACAGCGGTTTTGATTGCTTGCATTTTGGTATCCTCCAGATCTGATGATAGGATGCCCCGAAACAGAGCATCAATGAATAGTCTAATCAACGCGTCCGGAAAAAGTTGCGCGCGGGTCCAGCCGGTCCAGCCGGGGGATCCGGCGGGCGGGTTTCGAGCTGTGCCCGTATGAGCATTGTTCCGCACTCCGGGCAAGTTTATAATGTGGGGATCATGGGGTCGGCTCAGTTACCGGCAGCGGAGTTGACTCGCATGCTCAACGCCTGGAGCGGCGGCGATGCGTCTGCCCTGGAGCGGTTGACCCCGATTGTTTACGCCGAATTACGGCGCCTGGCAGGCCGCAACATGGCGGGAGAACGTGAAGGCCATCTGCTGCAGCCATCCGCGCTGGTGAATGAAGCATTCGTGCGCCTGCTGGGCGGCGCGCCCGTGGAGTGGGCCAGCCGCACCCACTTCTTTGCCGTTTCGGCGCGCCTGATGCGGCAGATCCTGATCGATTTTGCCCGCGCCCAGGATACCGCCAAGCGCGGCCATCGCAGCCCGCACGTGGAACTTTCGGACGTGAAGGAAATTGCACGGGGGGAAACCAGGCCCGCCGATCTCATCGATCTCGATGCTGCCCTGGACGACCTCGCCCGGCTCGATGCGCGCCAGGCCCAGGTGGTCGAGCTGCGCTATTTCGGCGGCCTCGAGAATGCCGAGATCGCCGCCATCCTGGGCATCTCGGAGCCCACCGTGGTCCGCGACTGGCGGCTGGCGCGCGCCTGGCTGTACGACCGGCTGCAGCCCAGCTCCCGCCCGGATGCATCCCCTCCCGTGTCCTGAGGCCTGCATCCGTCGAGCGTCCCGTCGCGGACGGCCGGTCAGTGGCGCGCGGGGAATCTGTCGAAGGGCACGGAATCCTCGATGTGTACGCGCAGGCTGAAGACGGAGATCGGGCCGCGGCTCCGGTTATAGCCCGGATCGGTTATGTGCTGGTAGTCGGCCGCCACCGAAATCCCGCGCCAGACGTGCGCGGTGTAATAAGTCTCGAAGATCTTCTCGAGGCCGTAGCTGAGCCCTCCATCGCCCAGGAGGAAGCCCTCCCCTCCGAGAGCCAGATACCGGCGGTGGTCCCCGGAGATGCCGTCGAGGACATAGGCGGCGCCTACCTTGTCCTGGTCGCGATGCCAGGGCTTACCCCGGAAATCGCTCCCCGCCGCCGCCGTGCGGTCGATCTCCGTGTAGGCGAACGATTCGGTGCGGCCATCGTTCCAACCCAGGCGCCAGAAGGCCCGCCACAAGCCCGTCAGCTCCTGTTCTCCGTTCCAACCGAAGCCGTATTTGACTCTTCCCTGGCGGCGGTAGAGAGTAACATCCGGAACGGCATCCCGGCCATCCAGGTAGCCGTCGATGGCTTCCCGGTAACTGCCCATATCCGCGTGATTGACAAACGCCAGGGCCCGCACGACGGCCGGACGGCGCGGAAGCCAAGCGGTGTGGTATTCGAACTCGAAGTTCTCGCCGCGGGCGCGCGCAATGTCCCAGTCGAGGTGGATGCCGTTAGCCACAGTCGGCATCAGCATCTCGCCGAACCGCGCGGCCCAGGATTTTGCGTAAAGTTCCGCCACCAGGCCATAGGTGTACCCACGCGTATCCGCGGCATAGTCGTAGGCGCCGTTGTTGACGATCGCCCAGTTCATGAACTGAAGGTGGCTGTCGCTCCCGACGGAGTTGAGGTCGAAGAAATCCACCGTGCTCATCTTTCCCGCGCGGAGTTCCAGGCGCCTGGCCGGAACCGTGGAGGCCAGCGCCAGGGGATTTCGAGTCGCTTCGGTGGTTTCTTTGCTCAACGGAATGGTAAAGTGCAGCATTACTCGCGCCACATACGGAGATTCCGGCAGGGAGGGATTGCGAACCACGTCCAGATTGGGGTAACCGGCGATGCCCAGCGCATTGCTGAGACCGCCTCCACCGGCGCTTTCGATATCGGTGAGGATCTCTAATTGACTGGCGATCCGGAAACCGGTATACAGCGTTTCGACCCGCGAGGTAGCGTGCCCCCGTTCCGGCAGGAAACTGTTAGGCCCCGAGTAGGGCGCGTAGAACGCGGGATTCTGCTGGCGAATGAAGTTCCCCTGCACGGAAACCCAAAAGCGGCTCCAGAACGATTCCTCGCCGGAGGGCGCGGACGCCGGCGTTTCGTCTTGAGCAAACGAGATCCACGGTGCCAGAATGAGGAGGGTAAGAAAAAATCGCAAGAACTACCATGGTTGGCCGAGACCCGCTCCGCTGTCAACGAATACACTGCACTTACACGGAATATTCACGGCTTTGTAACATCGGTCATAGCCATTGGATAGCCCGCCTGGTTTGCTGGTACTTTCTGGTTAATCCGTCCTTTGCCTGGCAGCCGGGGGCAAGCACTCCCATCCGGCGCCTGTATGTGGAGCCGTTCACCACCAATGCGCGGCTGGATCGCCTCCGGGTGGACCTGGTTGCCGAACTCCGTAAGCTGAGCCCGATCGCCCTTGTACCAGAGGAATCGAACGCGGATGCGATCCTGGGCGGCGGAGGGGAGATCTGGATCAAGGGCTATCGCAGTCTGAACCCGCGTTCGGGGAGGTTGCCCTCGGACGGAACGCCGGTCTATGGCGGCTATCTTTCCGTGGAATTGAAGAATCCACGAGGCCAGACTTTTTGGTCGTACCTGGTTACGCCGTCGTCCACATCTGAAGACATCGCCGAAAATCTCGCCCGCCGCATCGCCAAACATGTCGTGGAGGCGCTGGCGGTAGGGGAACCGCCGGCTCGAGCGGCTTCCGCGCCTTTACCGGCGACAACCTTACACGGGGCAGGCGCGACGTTTCCGTATCCGGTCTATAAAAAATGGTTCACCAATTACCGGCTGGAGAATCCCAGCCTGGAGATCACCTACGATCCCGTCGGGTCGGAGGCGGGGGTGCGCCGGCTGCTGGCCGGGGACGTGGATTTCGGAGCTTCCGACAGTCCCGAGGCGATTCACCAGATCGCCCCAGGCAAAGAGGCCAATTACCTGCTCTTCCCTTCGGTCACCGGCGCGGTGGTGCCGATTGTCAACCTGCCCGGTTTCTCGGGCGACCTGGCGTTCACACCCGAGGCCCTGGCCGCTATTTATTTCGGGAAGGTCAGGAAATGGAACGATCCACTGTTGAAGCGAACCAATCGGGGCGCGCCACTGCCGGATCTGGACATCACCGTGGTTCATCGCGCCGATGGCAGCGGCACCACCTATGCCTGGACGGATTTCCTTTCCAAAACCGTGCCCGAGTGGAAGGCCCAGGTGGGTGCGTCGCTCGACCCCCAATGGCCGGCAGGCCGGGCGGCCACCGGGAATGACGGCGTGGGCAGCCTGGTGAAGGAACTCGGCGGATCAATCGGATACGTGGAGTTGATCTACGCCCTTCAGCACCACCTCAGTTTTGGGAGAGTGCGCAATCGGAATGGCGAGTTTGTGAGCGCCAGCCTGGAGAGTATCGCCCGTGCGGCGGACCAGGCGGCCATGGGCGACGACTTCAGGGCTTCGATTGTGGATCCCCCCGGAGCGGGAGCTTACCCAATCGCCTCGTTCACCTGGCTGGTGGTTCCGGCTCATATTGCCGACGAGGGCAAGCGCACCGCCATCACGGGCTTCCTGAAGTGGATGCTGGGGCCGGGCCAAATGCAGGCGGCCGCGTTGGGATACCTGGCGCTACCGGCGGACCTGGTGGCGCGGGAAAAGACCGCCATCGCCACAATTCACTGAATCGCGAGCGCGCCGATTAACGCGGCAAGGACCTGGGCGGCACGGCCTTCGGCCCTAAGCTGCGGGTTCGGAATTCATGGCGGCGGATCCGCAGAGCGGCGACCGATCCCTTGGCTCGGACGACTTCGCCCGACAGAACCAGTTGCAGTTGTACGCCCCCATTCAGCGGCACGGGCCAGTCGATGGCCACGTCCAGTTGCTGTCCGGGCGCGAGCGGACGGTCGCAGGTGAAGCTCAGGCCGGAGCTGCTGACGTCGATGGTGCGGCCCGAGCCGGCGGTCCCCGAACCGCCCGCGGCGGCGAAACGCAATTCCAGGGTCAACGGATAGCGGGTGCTGGAACGGCACTCGACCACGCCGGGCCTGGGCCATTGAAGCAAGGGTTCATTTGTTCGCCCCATACACTTACTATCCGGTGATCGGGGATTCTTGAACAGTACTGGTAGGGTGGGTTAGTAGTGGTTAGTAGTGGTTAACGTTGACCGCCGCGCCGCGATAACTCCGCGCCAACTCCATATACACGCCCAGATCGCGGTCCAGGTCCGATTGCGTGCCGTCGAAATAGAAGTTACGGATAGGGATGCCGCCCAGGTCGCGGCTGACTCGCGGGTAGATGGCTTCGCAGACAATCCCGTTCATGCAAGTGAAGGGGCTGATATCGATGATGCCGGCGGCGCCTTTCCTGGCCAGGTACACCGCTTTGCCCACGTTGAGCACCATTTCGCCGAAAGCGCCTTCGCGCGGAAGATAGGGCCGGGCGCATTCCAGGACCTCCAGGATATCCGGCTCTTCGCGGCCGCGAAAATCCTCGGCGAACGGCTCCATCAGGACATGCTCGTCGTGCTTCTGGACACGCTTGCGGACCCATGCGCCCAGAGCCTCGGCGGTCCACAGGCGCCCGCGCAATTCCAGCTTGCGGAACTGCTCGGAGATGGTGTACCAGATCCACTCGACGATGTCGGAAAGCCAGCCTTCGGCGCCGTACTGTTCCAGGCATTCCACCAGGTTTTCGTTGGAGAACGTGTTGAGCCGGCAAAAGATCTCACCCACGATGCCGATCACCGGCAGCGCTCCTTCGGATTGGGGCGAGGGCAGCGTGCGCAGTTTCCGGAAACGGCCGCGCGCGCGCACCATGGAAGCGTGCAACGCCTGCAACTGCACGCCCGGATCGACCGGGGTCCCTTCCAGCGTGCGGCACACATCGCCGAGTGAAGCCTCGTGGGCCGATTGGGCGTCGCCGCGAGCGGGTTCGTAAGGGCGGTACATGAGGAGCAGTTTTCGCAGCAGGTCTGCGCACAGGAGCGCGCGCCATCCGGTGCGGACGAAAGGCTTTGCCAGGTTGCCCAGGCCGGCGTATCCGTTGTGGCTGGTGGGGGAGAGGATCTCTACGCCGCGGTAGCCGTGCTGGTCCAGCACGTGGCGCAGATAGGGCGCATACTGGCCGAAGCGGCAGGGACCTTCGGCGGTGGGCATGAAGAGGGCCACGCGGGACGGGTCGGTCGCGGGATCTTCCAGCAGCTTCATGAAATCGCCCACCGTCACCTTGGCGGGGTAACATTCGTCGCCGGATGTGTACCTGGCGCCTAACTCGCTGGTGCGCTGATTGGAAGGCGCGGTCGGCTCCGCGTCCAGGCCGATGGCGCGAAAAGCGGCCGCGAAGGCCCGCGCGCTGCCCGCCGCCATCGGAGGAATGTAAATGCGCTTGCCGGCTAGTGGATGGTTGCCGTCGGCTGATAACATCGCAGAATTCCCTTGCTGTCGAGATAGGCTTCCGCGCGGGTCATATATCCCGCGTCATTGCCGTGGCCGTCGAACTGCAGCACCAGGAGCGGCGCGCCGGCGGCCTGACGGGCGAAGTGCTTAATATAAGAATCCGGCCCGCACTTGAAGTTGGTAATGTAAATCAGGTGTAAGTTGGAGCGGCCGGCCGACACGCGCGCAGCTTCCAGGATCTTACGTCCGGAGGACCAATACATATTGGCGTCCGCCCCGGCCTCCGCTTCGCCCCCGGCGGTAAGGAAATCCAGGGGAATCACATTCGCGCCGTAGCGATGGCGCAACTTGCGGGGGATGTCGCAATTTACGCCCCGGTCGTAGATGTTGTAAGGCCGGCCCGCCAGGATGAGGCCGGGTTCACCGGTTTGCTCCAGTACGGCCAGGGCGCGGCTGCCGGCTTCCCGCAGACGCGCCTGAAACTCGCGGTGTTCCCTCCAGGCGGCCTCGGTGGCGCGGTCGCTGGCCCGGCGGTGGACGCCCAGGCGGCGCATGGCGCCGGCCAGCGCCTTCTTCACCTGCTCGGGGCCGAGTTGAAAATGCAGCGTCGGGATCAGGAAGCGGTGGCTGTGCGCCTCCAGACCGGGCGCCGCGCGCAAAACCCACGGCAGCGTCTGGTTCCAGGGGCAGTAGTGCGAAGCGCACGAGCCGGGGGCTTCCGAGTCCGCCATGTTGGGCACCAGGATATAATCCACGCCCGCCTCCACCAGGGCCTGCACGTGGCCGTGCGCCACCTGCACGGGGTAACACGGCTGGGCCACGGCGAGATCGATTCCCACGGCCGAAATCCGCGGATCGGTAACCGGCGAGAGCACCGTTTCCATGCCCAGCTCGGCGAAATAACGGCGCCAGAACGGCAGGCGCTCGATCAGGGACATGGCCCGCGGCAGTCCGATGCGGAACCTGGCCGGACCCCGGGAAATGCCGGCGGCGAGGGTCTCCAATAAGTGCTCGCGGTACGCGAACAGATCTTCGATCACCGGTTTCCGGCCGGTAGCGGACGGCTTGCGGAACTTATCCGAGCACTTATCGCCCCAGTAACTCCTCTGGCCCTCGATGACAAATTCCTTCATGTCGCAGTAATTCGAGCAGGCTTTACACACGAAATCGCGGGTGGAGAGGGTGAGCTTCCGCAAATCGTATCCGCGAAAGCGGGTGGGGCCGCCGGTAGCTCTATGCCACTGGCGCGCGATCAGCGCCATGCCGACCGCCCCCATCACGCCGTTGTAGGGCGGCACGGTGATCTTCTGCCCCAGCAACTGGGCGAAGGCCGCGGTTACGGCATCGTTATAAGCCGTTCCGCCCTGGAAGTAGATGGTTTTGCCGATCTTACGTCCACGCACCACGCGGTGGAGATAGTTCAGCGCGATGGAGTAAGCCAGTCCGGCCACCAGGTTGGGAATGGTTTCGCCTTTGTGCAGCCAGCCGTTGACATCGCGCTCCATGAATACCGTGCAGCGCTCGCCCAGCCGCGTGGGGCTGGAAGCGCCCAGCGCCAGGCCGGCGAATTCGCCCTTGATGGCCACCCCCAGTTTTTCGGCCTGCTCTTCGATGAAGGAGCCGGTGCCCGCGGCGCACGCCTCGTTCATCGCGAAATCCACCACCACGCCGTTTTCGATGGAGATGAACTTGGAGTCCTGCCCGCCGATCTCGAAGATCGTATCGACGGGGTCGCCGCCGAGCGTGTTGCTGACGTGGATGGCGCCGGTCTTGTGGGCCGTGATTTCGTCGTTGACCACATCGGCGCCCACGAATTCGGCGATCAGTTCGCGGCCCGAACCGGTGGTCCCCACGCCCAGGATCTCGACGCGCCCGCCCCACAGGCGCTCGACTTCGGAAAGCCCCTGCTCTACGGCTTCGATGGGCCGCCCGGCGGTGCGCAGGTAGACATCGTGCACCACCGCGCCCGATTCGTCGAGGAGCGCCACGTTGGTGGAAACCGAGCCGATATCCAAGCCCAGGTAGGCCGGTATCCGCGAAGCCCCCGGCGCTTGGGTGGGTGCATGTGTATAGAGGCTTGGTTTCGGCGTGAGGCGCACGACGTTTTCCAGGGATAGCGGGCGGGAGTCTTCGGGAACCGGAAGGGAATCGTGCTGGCGGAGACGGTGAATCTCGAGGATGGAGCGCTTGCGGGGATCTTCAGCCTCCAGGATAGCCGCGCCGATAGCGCCGCACCACGCATACTCGGAAGGCACCAGCAAATCGGACTCGGCCAGGCTGAAGGCTTCGCGCAGCGCGGCGGTGACGCCGGCATTCTGGGAAACCGCGCCGATCAGGGCCACCGGCGCTTCCACCGGCCGTCCCTTGACGATGGCGCTCTTGTAATTGCGCGCCACCGCGTCGCACAGGCCGCGCAGGATCTCGGCGGGCGAGTAGCCTTTCTGCTGCGCGTGGATCATGTCGCTCTTGGCGAACACCGAACAGCGCCCGGCAATGCGCGCCGCGCAACCGGCCGTGGCCACCACCGATCCCACCTCTTCCACCGAGTACTGCAAGCGCACGGCCTGCTGATCGAGGAACGAACCGGTGCCGGCGGCGCACTCGCCGGAACGATCGTAATCCACGATGCCCGCCGCGGAGAGCCGGATGTATTTGGAAGATTCGCCGCCGATTTCAAAAATCGTGCGGACCCGCGGGTAGAGGGCGGCAACGGCCCGTGCGATGGCCTTGAACTCGTTTTCGAAAAACAGCCCCAGGACTTTGGCAATCGCCCGGCTGCCGGAACCCGTCACGCGCAGACCCTCCACGCGCTCCTCGGGAATGGCGGCGTACACATCCTGCAGCAGGTCGTAGGTGGACTGCACCGGGCTGCCGGCGATGCGGCGGTAATCCGAGAGCAGCACCGGGCGGCTGCCCATCATGGAGAGGCGAAACTGCGGCCGGGCCGTAGCCAGCGCCCGAAGCTGAGGCAGGTCGTCCTCGCCGCCCAGGGCGGCCAGTTTCAGACTGATGGCGCCGATGTCCAGACCCAGATTGATGGCCATGATGGGGGATTGTTTCACGTTCCCGCGGGTTAATGCAATATTTAAGACCTGAAACGCATAAATTAGGGGTCGGAGGGCGCTGTTGCGGCCTGAGCGAGGGGCGAGGGTAACCAGGCTCCGGCCGTCGCGCCAGGCCGGCGGGCGCCGCTTCGGCCGGGGCGCAACCGGCTTACCTCACCCGGCCTTTGTGACGGGGAATCCGGCGGCGGCCTCTGGCGTCATCGTTCCCCGGAAACCGGACTGTTACCACACCCGGCAGGCCGGCTCATGGACCATCGGCTGTCCCGCTTTGCAGGCGAAGGCCGCGCCGAATTCGGGCATATTCGAGACCACTCCATTGATGCGGTACTCGTTGGGCGAGTGGGGGTTGGTGATGGCGTTGAGGCGCTTGCTCTCGGGCCGTTCATCGCCGCAAGCCCATTGGGCCATGCCAATAAAAAAGCGCTGCCCGGGAGTGAATCCGCCAATCGGCTTCAGATCCTGCCCGCGCGTGGCGTCCTTCCAGGCCATGTAGGCGAGAATGGTCCCGCCCAGATCGGCGGCATCCTCTCCCAGCGTGAGCTTGCTGTTGATCTTGATGTCGTCCACCACGGTGTACTGCGCGTATTGATCGGCGATGCAGGCGGACCGCTTGACGAATTCGGCGGCGTCCTTTTCGGTCCACCAGTCGCGCAGGTTCCCCTGGGCATCGAACTGCCGGCCTTCGTCGTCGAAGCCATGGGTCAGCTCGTGTCCGATGGTGGCGCCGGTGTTGCCGTAGTTGGGAGCGTCGTCCATCCGGGGGTCGTAAAGCGGGGGCTGGAGCACGCCGGCGGGGAAGTTGATGTCGTTCATTTGCGGATCGTAATAAGCGTTGACGGTGGGCGGGGTCATCTGCCATTCGCCGCGGTCCACAGGCTTGCCGACCTTGGCCAATTGCCGCCGCGATTCGAACCCGGTGGCGCGATCCACGTCGCCCGCGAAATCGCCGCGCTCGATGCGCACGGAGCTGTAATCGCGCCAGTGGTCGGGGTAACCGATCTTATTCACCATGCCGTGGAGCTTCACCAGCGCCTGCCGCCTGGTGGCGTCTCCCATCCAGGTGAGCTGGTGGATATCGGCCTCCATGGCCTTCTCGATCTCCCCGGTCATTTCCAGCACGCGCTGCCGGGTATCGCCGCTGAAAGCCTTAGCCACGAAGACCTGCCCGAGGGCCTCGCCCAGGTCGCGGTCCACAAAGCGCACGCAGCGCTTCCAGCGTGGCTGCATCTCGGTGACGCCGCGGAGGTATCGGTTGTAGAAATCGAAGTTGGCCTGGACGAATCCCGACGAGAGATAGGGAGCTTCGGCGTGCGCCAGGTGCCATCGCAGGTAAGTCTTCCAGTCCGCGATGGGGCGGGTTTTGAGCTGCTTTTCGACCTCTTTGAAGAACTCCGGTTCGGTGACGTTGATTTGGGCCGGAGCGGGCAAGCCGATGCCTTTCCAGTAGGCGGCCCATCCGAAAGAAGGCGTCGCCGCCAGGAGTTCGGTGCGCGCCACCTTATGGAAGAGCTTATAGGGGTCGCGCTTCTCGACGCGGGTGAGAGACGCTTTAGCGAGCGCGGTTTCAATGTCCATCACGGTCTGGGCCCCGGATTTGGCGGCAGCCGCGGAATCGCCCAGCAACTGGAACATGCGCGCCACGTGCTCCAGGTACCGGGCGCGGGTCTCCTGAGACTTGGCGTCGGTGTTGACGTAGTAATCGCGGTCCGGCAGGCCCAGGCCGCCGGCCTCCGCGAAGGCGATTACCTGGTTCGAATCGGCGAAATCCTGGTTGGAGCTGAAGCCGAACAGGGCGTCGCTCGAGGACTCCAGGTGCAGGCGTGCGAGCACCGGCGGAATTCCGCCGGCGCCTTTCAGGGCGGCGATCTCCTCCAGCATCTCACGGAGCGGCCGGGCGCCGGCTTTTTCGATGGCGTCCTCGTCCATGCAGGCGGCGAAGTAGTCGCCGATTTTCTGCTCGGAGGGAGTGCGCGCGGGTGCGGGTTTCGAAGCTTCTTCCAGCAAGCCCCAGAGGAAGCGCAGGTTATCGTTTCCCAGCTTGGCGTAGACATCCCAGCGCGCCTGGTCGGCGGGGATGGGGTTCATCTTGATCCAGTTGCCGCAGGCGTAATGGAAGAAGTCCACGCACGGATCGACGGAACGATCCATGAAGGCCGGTTCCAGGCTGGGGGTATAGGGCAGCGCGGCCAGCGGCCGGTCGGCGCCGGGCCCGGCTTGGGCCCCCAGAAGCCAGGGCCACAGGAAAACGAGATAGAGCTTGCGGTTCATGCAGGCAGCGTACCACGCACCAGCCCAGACATACGCCGGGCCACGCGGCCTAGACGGCTCCGCACGGTCCACGAGCTCCCCCGGCAACGCCTTCGGTCCGGTTTCCATTCTCACGGTGGCGATAGCTCGCAACTGCCGGCCTGTACACGATTCAAGGCCTCGATGAGCGCCTGGAGGGAAATCGGCTTTGAAACGTAGGCGTCCATTCCGGCTCGCAGGCACTCATCCACATCTCCCTGCATGGCGTGCGCCGTGAGCGCGATGATCGGGAGGTGTGCTTGGCCCCGGCCGGCGGCTGCGGCCGCCTTTTCGGCTTCCCGGATGCGGGCCGTGGCCTCAAATCCATCCATCTCAGGCATCTGAAGATCCATCAGAATCACATCGAATGGCTGCCGGGTGGCAGCCTCCACGACCAGGCGGCCATTCTCCACCACCACGATGGAGTGGCCCATTTTTTCGATCATCCGCTGGGCCACTTTCTGGTTGACGATATTGTCTTCCGCCAAAAGAACGCGCATCGGGCGCGTGGCCACGGGAAGCCGCTCCAGGCGCGCACCGATTGGACCGCGACCGATTTGCCCGGCTGGGTTCGCCGCGCCGGGGGAGGCTTCCACTTGGGCAAACATGGCGGTGAAGCTGAAAGTGCTCCCCGCGCCTTCCGCGCTCTCAACCCAGATCCGCCCGTTCATCAGGTTGACCAGCTTGGAGCAGATCGCCAGACCCAGGCCGGTGCCGCCCTGCCGTCGCCTGGCCGAACCGTCCGCCTGCGCGAATGCTTCGAAAATAAAAGCCTGCTTGTCCGCCGCGATCCCGATGCCGGTGTCCCGGACGGAGAAGCATAAGGCTATCTCGCTGCCTGATTCCGTGGCCGGAGCTACCGAGACCGTCAAGGCGACCTCGCCGCGCTCGGTGAATTTCATGGCGTTGCTCACGAGGTTTAAGAGAATCTGGCGCAGCCGGTCGGAATCGCCCACCAAAGCATCCGGGACCTCCGGGGCGACGGCCTGGGTGAGTCGCAGCCCCTTTTCCTGCGCCTTCCAGGCAAACATCATCAGGGAGTCGTTGACGCACTGGCGCAGGCTGAACGGATCGTGCGCCACCTCCATCCTGCCCGCTTCGATCTTCGAGAAATCCAGGATGTCGTTGATCACCACCAGCAGCGCCTCGGCCGAGTTCTGCACGGTGATAATGTATTCCCGCTGCTCTTCGCTCAGAGGCGTATTGAGGGCCAGTTGCGTCATGCCAATCACGCCGTTCATGGGGGTGCGGATTTCGTGACTCATGTTGGCCAGAAATTCGCTCTTCAGGCGCGAGATCTCTTCGGCCTGGCGGAGCAGTTTCTCGATCTCGTGTTTCTGGCGCTCGACCACATCCCTCTCGCGTTCCAACTCAACGGTTCTTTCACTGACCGCGATCTCGAGGCGCCGGCGGTCCCGCGACAACTGGCGCATGCGCGCGCGCACAGCCAGGCCGAACAGGCCAGTCAGGGCACTCGCCGCAAAACCGCGGAACCACCAGGTCTGCCACCACGGCGGCACCACGTTAAACAAGAAACCGGCGGGCGAAGGGCTCCAGGGGCCCCCGGCGTTGCGCGCTTCCACCTGGAAGGTGTAGTCCCCCGCGGGCAGGCTCGAGTAATGGGCCTCTCGCAGGGCGGTTTCGATCCAGTCACGGTCCAGGCCCACCAGCCGGTAACGGAACCGGACGTTCTTTTCACTGAGAAACGTCAGGCCTGAGAAGGTAACCAGAAAATCGTGATCCCGGAAGGATACTTCCGCCGGCAACGCCGGATCGGCGGAATGCGTGCCGAATCGGGCCGACGTGATCACCGGCGGCGGAGCCGGTAAAGGCTGTGGGCGGTTTTCCGGACGAAAACGGGTAAGCCCCTTCAGAGTACCGATCCAGACCGATCCGTCCCTTTCGGGCCAGAAGGCATTGGCGGCGCAGTCGTCCCACCCCAGACCATCCTCGTGGGTGTAGACGATCCACCGTCCGCCCGCCATGACAGCCACTCCCCAATCGGTGCCGACCCAGGTCTGGCCGCGGGCATCCTGTCCCAGGAACAGAATGTAATCGGAAGGTAACCCGTCTTTCTTGGAAAAGTGCCGGATTTCGATCCCCGCGCGAGAAAAGGTCAGCCGCGAAGTTCCGATGGGCTCGCGGTAAGCCACCCAGATGGAGCCGTCCTGGGCCTCCGAGACGTGGGTAGTAGCGTTGCTTTTCAGTCCATCGGCGGTGGAAAAACGAGTCCAGTTGCCGCGCTCCCAGCGGAAAAGGCCCTGTGTGCTGGTTACCCAAATCCGCCCCTGCCGGTCGCCCAGGAACCGGTAAAAGGTGGTGTGCTCCCGTGTGCCCGGCGGGAGTTGCCGTTCGAATCGCAGGCTCGGCCCGGCCGAGGTGCTGCGAAACAGGCCCTCGCCGGTGCTCACCCATAAGCGCTGCTCGGTGTCGAAGTAGAGTCCGATGACCCGGTCGTCGGCCAGCCCGGAAGCGCTTCCGAAGGTTCGAATGTGCCCCGTCACCGGGTCGATGCGCGACACTCCGCCCGGCAGGCAACCGGCCCACACCGCTCCATCGGAACCGACCGCCAGCGCTTTGACCTTGTCTCCGCCCAATCCGTCTTTCCGCAGCCAGATTCTGGGACGCATGGCTGAATCGAAGCGGATCAAGCCCCGATCCGTGCCGATCCACAACGTTCCGGAAGGATCCCGCCGGATGGCCCATACGATGTTATTGCTGAGGCCATCCGCGGTGGTCCAGTTGGTCCATTCCTGGGTGCCCGGCCAGCGCGCCACGCCCGCGCCCCACAGCCCGATCCAGATCGAACCTTCGCGGTCCTGGAGGACCGTGGTGACGGTATCGGATTCGAGCCCTTGCGCGGTGCCAACCAGTTCCCAACGCCCCCCGATCCAACGGGCCAGGCCCTGATCGGTCGAAACCATCACGATGCCCTGCCGGTCTTCCGCCACCGTGAGGATGGTATTGCTGGACTGCGGAAGGCCCTCGTCGCGAGCTATAAAACGCCGCCCCCCGGCTGGAAGAACCACCATATGTTGCGGCCCCCGGACCCACAAATCGCCGTGGCGGTCGCGCAGCATGGTCCCCCAACGTTCCCGCGGCACCCCGTCGCTTTCTTCGAAAACACGCAACCTGCCGTGTTCCAACAGGCAGAGCCGCTGTCCCGAGCTGAACCACACCGCCCCGTTCTTTTCCGCATAGATTCCGCTGACGCTATCGTGCGGAATGCCGGGAACGCGGATAAAATGCGGAGCCGACCCGTCCTTCCGAAGCGCGGCGCTCAGAAGGCCGCGCTCGGAGCCGAGGTACAGCGTGCCGTCCGGAAGAGCGTCCAGGGCGTGGAGATCGACGGCCTCCGCCCCCACCCCCGTATCCACGATTTCGAAGGCATCGTGCCGGCGGCGGGCCAAACCGCGCCCGGTGACGATCCAAAGCGTCCCATCGGAGGTTTCGAGCAGGCAGCGTATGGATGCGCTGGGCAACCCGTCCTCGGTGCCAAACCGCTGAAAACGCGCGCCATCATAGCGAAACAGGCCATCCCCGGAACCCACCCACAAAAAGCCGGTGCGATCCTGCAACAACCGGCTGACGGCGGTATTCAATCCCTCTTCGGGACCGTAGTGACGGAATCGATAGTGCTCCGCCATGGCGGTACCAGCCAGCAGCACCACGGCTGCGACAACTCGTCCCGGTCCTCTCATCTCATGCGCGGTTGCAGAACGCTCCTCAAAATGGCATATCGGCGGGAGCGAGGCTTTCCTACAGAGGGAACCGCGCATTTTTTTGGGGCCAGTCTGGCCGGGGACGCCGCCGGCGAGACGCGCCCCGGCCGGTCAGGGCGCCGTGGCTTACTGCGCCCCGCCGCCGGCCGTCGCAGCCGCCGCCGGCGCCCTGGTCAATTCCCTGGTCCGCTCCTCCAGGTAATCCTTCAACTTCAGAGCCGGAATGCCTTCCTCCATCCACTGCGGCGCGGGCTTATCCATCAGGTAATGGTCGAAGAATTCGCGCATCCGGACGGTGTAATCCTTCATGTTTTCGGGTTTGCGCAGTCCATGGTTTTCGCCTTTGTACTCCAGCATGATGACCGGCTTACCCAGGCGGCGCAAGGTATTGTAATATTCGATCGCCTGGGTGTGGTCCACGGCGCCGTCCTTGTCATTGCTTAGAATCATGAGCGGCGTCTTCACGTTCTTGGCGAAATATACCGGCGAGTTGCGGATGTAAGCTTCCTGGTTGTCCCAGTAACCTCCGGCGAAGCGCCCCTGGCTGCTCTCGAAGATGGCCTGGTTTGTGCCGCCCGTATTCCAGTAAATCAGGCTATACATACTTACCATGTCCGTGAGTGGGGCGCCCGCGATCGCGGCTCGGAAGATATCCGTCTGGGTCACCAGAAAAGCCGTCTGGTAACCGCCCCAGGAATGGCCATGGATGCCTACGCGCGCCGCGTCCACCACGCCGGTCGCAATGGCGGCCTTCACCGCGGGAACCACGCATGCCACCGCCGACTCGCCGGGCTGGTTAACCCGATACACGATATCCGGCTCCAGCACGGCGTATCCGTTGCTGGTATAAGCCGAAATACTGAATCCGTTATACCCGGGCTGCGGATAGTTATTGGCCGCCTGGGAAAGCTTCTCGTAAATCACGACCACCGTGGGATAGCGTTTGCCCTCCTGGTAATTCGCGGGAAGATACAGCGCCGCCTGCAACTTATCGCCCCGCGTGCTCGAGTAATCCACCAGCTTTACGCCCGCCGGCCAGAGAAAGTTCTTCTGCTGGCTGTTGGCCTCTGTCACCCGCTTCCCGCCGTCCAGATTGGGCCCGGCTGCATAATAGTCGGGATACTCCTGGAGGTTCTCGCGGGTGTAGAGATACACGTCGGCTTTCTTCGCCTTGATTAGCTGGCTGTAAGCTGCATCGCCCCATTCGAGCATGCGGACGCCGGGCCGGCCGGGGTCGATCACGCCGATTCCGCCCTTTTTGGTCCACTCGCCGTAAGCCGCGATATAAATCGGCGCGGCCAGGTCGATGCCGCGCTCGTCGGGGTCCAGGCGGAAGCGGCGGCGGTAGCGGATCTGGTCCTTCCGGCCGTTGACCGTCAGGTTGACGGCCGCGCCGCCCTGGACCGGCACGCGCCAGAGGTCCCAGCCGTCGCTCAGCAGCACCGCGCTGCTGTCCTTGGCCCAGCCGATGGGCGGCTCGGGCGGCTTCACCACGTTCTCGTCGTTGTCCCGGTTCCAGAAAGTGGTGGGCACCTGGCTCGTGATGTCGGTGGACTTCCCGGTGGCGGTGTCGTAAACCCAAAATACGCCGTCGTTGTAATGGAGGATCCGGGTTCCGTCGGGCGAGGCGCCCATCGCCCAGCGCGCTTTCTGGAGCGCCAGGTGGCGCTCGCCGGTGGCCGGATTCACCCAGTACACATCCTGGTAACGGCGCCCGTCCAGATTGCCCTCCAGTTCATACTCGCGGACATCCACCCCCATGGCCAGCTTCTGGCCGGGCGCCAGGGTAACCTGCTTCAGCGCGGCATCGGCCAGGCGCACGAATTTCTTTTCCGCCGGCCGCCAGGAGCACAGGTAGCTGAAATTGCGATCGGCGTTCTCCTGCACCTGCTGCATGGATTGCAGGCGGGGATCCTTCCAATGCCAGATCACCAGGTCAGGCGTGTCCGCGTCGGCCGCCGCCGGACCGCGCCCGCCCCCGCCGGCCGGCGCACCGTTCTTAGCTTCGTCATCGCCCGGCGCTGCACCGTCCTTGGCCTTTTTGGGTTTCAACTCGTGAATCCCGAAAGTCACCGCCGAAAGATCTTCGGTCCACGAAGGGTTGCGGTTGCCGCTGATGGTCATACCGGAGGGGAAGTCATTGTCCTGCCGGGGATCGAACAGGGTACGGGTAGCCGGACCCCCGTCCCCGAAATCCTTGAAGGCCACCAGGGCGTAGAGCTTGTCCTCGAAGGCCTTGTCGTCGGCCCCGCGAAGCACCGCCAGCCCGTCGCCTTTCTCGGTCCAGGCGAGGCCCTTATAGACGGCCGCCGCATGATCCAGCGATTGAACCGCGCCCGACGCCATGTTGCGCAGTTCCAGTCCGTTGCCGGCTTTGTCCTGGGCATCCACCAGCCAGGCCAGCCAGGCGCCCGGCTTGTCGAAGGCGAATTCGGAAACATTGCCGAAATTGATTTCCGCGCCGCTCGCCAGATCGTAAAGCAGCAGATCGCTGCCCGCGGGCCGCTCTGGCGGCGTGGCGCCGTTCGCGCCGTTGGCTCCCGCAGCGCCGGCGGGCGTGGGCCCCGGCTCCGGACCATAGCGCTGCAAAGCAATCGCGGACGACTTCTCCCCCGAAAAAGCGAACCGGCGGATCTTTTCGAATTCGGTCTTCCGGCCGGTGGCCAACTCGACCAGCACGGCTTTGGTCTGGATGGGCTTGCGGTCCTTCTTCAGCCGTTTGGCCTCGCGCCCGGTAGGATAGACGGCGAAGGCCACCCAGTGGGAATCGGCGGAGAAGGCCGGGCCGGAGGAACCGCCCGCGCCCTCGGCGGCCGGCGGACGGGCCGGGGCGGCAGTGGGCGGAGGGGCGGTGGAACTCGGATCGCCGATGGCGAACCGCTGTTCCTTTCCGCTCTGCAGATCGCGGACGACCACTTCCGCATCGCCCTCGGCCGGCGCCAGCCGGTACGCGAACCAGTGCCCGTCGTTCGAGACAGCCGCCGCCTGGATATGTTTCCACGCCAGGATGTCGGTAAGCTGAATGGGCCGCTGCGATTGGCCGAAAGCCAGCACGGCCGCCAACGCCATCAGGAAAGATCTGGGCTTCATAGTGGAGGTATCGTATCACGATCCGGCAGCCGGGGCGCCGCCTGGTAACCCCGGCGCCGATGTCGTGCATAATTGAATGGAACCAGCCATGGACCCCGGCGACAGCAACGCGGACCGCACGCCGCACGATGTCCGCGAAGCAGCCGCGCGCGATCTCGAGGAGCGCCTGGCGTCCGATCCCGGCGCGCTCGATTTGCGGTTGGAACTGGCCTCCCTGCTGGCCGCCATGGGCCGCACGGTGGAGGCTCGCAACCAGTACCTGGAGTTGCTGGCGCGCGATCCATCCCACTGCCTGGCCCTGAATAACCTGGGCACGCTGCTGTTCGGCACGGGGTATCG
>JASHSS010000634.1 GCA_030038565.1 Bryobacteraceae bacterium | reverse complement strand
AGGTTGGCATGAGCGGCGAAGACGACGAAATCGCAAAATACCTTCGATCTCTCCTGGACCACGCCAGTGAATGCAGTCGGGAAGATTGCCCTTCCTGCCAGACGCTTCGAGGCGCCTTCGAGCTGATCAGGAACCGGCTTTTCAGCAGCCCGGTATATCCGCAGGTGATGCTGGCGACGGCGGTAAGCAAAAACCAGCCAATGCCGGATCGTGGTGCGGGCGCCCGCACGCGTCCTTCGTGGCAGCCCTGACGATGCCCGCGAACCTCGAAGGCACGCGCCCGGCCGGCGGCCTCGACTCTGGCACATCCTCGTCTAACGAGCGCCATCGCCAACGCGCGTTACGATGAGACCCGTTGTACCACCCTCGATCGAGAAGATCCCTGCCGGAGTTCCGGAGAGCGCCAGCGGAATCGAGTCCGCCACTGCCCGGGCGCCAACGCGCGTCACCAGAACGTGGTCGAATTGCAGGGCAAAGTCCGGCGACTCCGGTCCGAAGGTAGTCACCGCCGGATGGCCGCGCAGTGCCCCGGTACGGAGATCTTCAGCGCCGGTCGCTGGGCGTCCATCCAGCGACCACGATCTGGCTTCGAGGGAATTGCTTCCCACGGCGAAGGCCCAGTATCGCCCGTTTCCCATCCACTGGTCGACGGCCAATTGCACTTCGCCAGAGGCCGCGCCAAGTCGTTTCACCGCATTCGTGGCAAGATCCACCAGCGCGATATACCCCTGCGCCGCGTAGAAAAGCATCGGCGACTCGCCATCTCCCATCCACCCCACGCACGCCGAAACGGGCCATTCCGGGATGGCAATCATGCGATGAACGGCCTTGCCATCCGCTGTCACACTCACCACGGAAGCCATGCTTTTGCCGTCCGCGGTCTTGCCCGTAGCCACCGCCCGGAAGCCTCCCTGCCGCTCTTGCAGTGCCGGATCGGCCAGCGCGGCGCCGCCGGCGAGCCCCGTATCGGCGCAGGCAGGATTGCCCGAGCGGCCTTCGCGATTGACCGCCAGCCAGCAAACCCGCGGCCCCGCCGTCCACACCGCATAGTTCGTGAACTGCATGGCAGGGATATCGTTAAGTTGCGCCAGGTGAGCTGCGGCGCCCAGATCCGCACCAACGTCCACGGCGTAGCTCACCACTCCCGGATCGTTGGAAGCTGACTCCTGGTACAGCCAATGCCGAGAGCCGTCGGGGCCGGTTGCGGACCAGAGTCCCCGCAACACTTCTCCCGAATTGAATCCAAAGCGGCGGAACGCGGCCGACTCCACATGTACCGCAAGCACCTCGATCTCGACAGGGTTGGTGCGAACCGTGTCTTTCTCCTGGTTGCCATACCGGTAAGAGATTTCGATGCGGTAGCGCCCGGGCGCGAGCGGGCGAGTGTAATCCAACAGGTTGAGTTCGGTGGTCCATTTTCGGCCGGCGGGGGCGCGGAAGGCATCCCCCAATTGGACAATCCCCTCGACGCCGTGCAACTGCGCATAGTCGCCGCCGGTGAACACGCGCCGGGCGGAGGGATTGGCCAGGGGAACGATGGCGATGCGGGTGCGATTGCGGTTCCGTTCCACCGTCTCCATATCCAGGTCGCTCGAAACCGCCTGGTCGATCTGGATCAGGATACTCTCTCCCGCCAGGGTTTGCCGTTTGTCAGGCCGGGCCCGCAGCGTCAACGGTTGAGCGCCTGCAGATAGCCCCCAGAGAGCCAGCAGCACACCAGCCGCCTCCCGGTTCATATGAGTGGCTCGGGGGCGGGCCTGCCGACCAACTCGGAGAGGAAACCCCTGTTAGGATCGTGATGCACCAGAAACAGTCCGCCGGCAGCCGGAATCAGCCGGGGAGTTCCCGTGCTCCTGGAAGGCCGCGGCGTCACGAAAACCTGGCCGCCATCGAGCACCATCCACCCGCGATCGGTTTCGAACGCCAACACGACCCCGCCGGATGGCCCCATTGCCGAACTCGCCAGCCTGCCGGGCAGTGCCGGCAGCCGCGCCACCTCGTAATCGGGAGCGACGCGCGGTTTCACGCCGCGCCCCTGCGGGTCCAGCGTGAAAGCGTGCAGGAAATCGCCCTCGCGAAAGAACCCGCCGAGCGTGCCAGACCCCATCCACTGCGAGAGAACCAATCCATCCACGGGCCTGGGAACCAGGGTTTCGCCCGTCCGCCCGCCCCCCAGCAGATTTACCTTGCCTTCGGAATCCCTCAGCAGCACCAGCATCGACCCGGGTTCAGCGGACCACAGGGCAAGGCCCTGCACTGCAGGGTTCTTGAGCGGCACGGTCCTCGCGGAGCTGGCGCCCGAGGTGGGCACCGATACCAGCGAACAGGCCGGCTGGCGGTTCGCTCCCGATCCCAGGACCAGCATCAGCAAGCTGTCGTCGTTCTGTTGCAGTGGGGGATCGATCAGACGGGCGTCCGGCCCCAGGCCGTGTTCCACGAATCCCGGTTCGCTGCGGCCTTCGCGGTGCACCCCCACGTACCCCACCGCGCCATCCTGCTCCCAGACAACATACTTTTTGAAGTGCATCGCGTGGATGTCGTTCAAGTGGGCCAGCACCGGACGCGCGCCGGGACGCCGCGCCGGGAGGCCGATGGCGGTCGCGAACTGAACGGCCCCCGGGTCCCACGCATCCGCGCACTGGTAGAACCACTGTTCGCCTTCGGCCGTGCGCACCGTCCACACCGAGCCCAGCACGTCGCGGGCAGAAGCCCCGCCGAACCACCGGTAAGCCGCAGCCCCCAACTCGGCGGGCGTGACTTCCACCTGCACGGTGTTGGTGGAGACCGAATCGGCCGCCGCGTCGCCATACCGGTAGCTTATGGTGATCGAGTACACGCCGGTGGGCAGTGGAGACGAATAGTTGAGAAGCTCCACCTGCACGGTCCAGGCCGCGCCGGCTTCGGCGTGGGCGAGATCCTCGATTTGCGCCAGGGGCGAGATCCGGTGCACGCGGACGTAATCGATCCCGGTGAAGACTTGAAACGGCACCAGCCGATTTGCCGGTTCGACCCGGATGGAGGTCCGATTGCGATTCAACTCCGGAGATACCACGTCAACGCCGGCGAGTATCCGCACATTGAGATCCAGGACGATCCCCTCGCCGACCACCAACCGGGTCTTGCGGGCCGACAGGCGAAGCTCAATGGGGACAGGCATGGCGTTATACGTATTTCTGCGGCAGCACCAGCACGTTCCATCCGCGCAGGCGCAGCAGGCACTTCCCGCAGTACGGTTTCTGCAGCGTAGTCCCATTAAAACCCGGAAGCCACGGGGTGTAGCTCATCGTGCAAAGCAATTGGTTGGCGTCGTGGTGCGTCGGGTTGGCGCTGGCCGGGTTGGATTGATTGGCGTCGGTGTAAGCGTGATGGTACAGGAAGCGCGCGTGGCCGCCTTCATGGCAGACGTAGTCGTTGACTTCCGAATTGTTGTCCACGTTGATGGTGACGGCGCCGGCGCAGCGGACGTACCCCCGCGAGGGGGTCGTGAAGTTCACCATGGAGGGGTTGGCCGGCCCGGTGAATCCTCCGTGGCCGCCGTTGAGCGCGGGATTCCAGTCCCGCGCCGTCATAGGATCGCTGAGCCGGAAATCGAAAATCACATAGCCCTCCGGGCTGGTTTTGCGAGCCTCGTCGTAGACCACCTTCATAATGCCGTTTACGGTGTCGATGGAGATGCCCGCTCCGCACCACGCCGTCACCGCGGCCCGTGCCCGCGTCCGAAAGGCCTGCGCCGATTCGCCGTTGGCTTGCACCAGGGCCGGTCCGCCATAAAGGCAGGTCGGACTGTAATTGAGATTCGCAGCTGTCACGCCGGGCGGCTTGTGCCCGGCCGGCAGCCCGGTGATGGTGGCCCGGTATACTGCATCCGTAATCACCGTCGAGTAGTTGAGGATGTTCAACGGCTGTCCATTGTTCTCGACGTCGAGATAGGCCTGTTTGAAAAAGTCGTGAATGGTCCCCCAATTGGGCTGCCCGCTGGGCCGTTGGCTAGCGGTTGGAACGGCCATGGCGCAATAAGCGCTGAAGCGCGTCCGGCGCCAGATGGTCCAGCGCCCGGTCTGCTGGAACAGGGTCACGCCCGCGGCCTTGTGGGAGTCTTCCAGGTATTTCTGGTTGGGCAGGCTTACAAAGGTCAGGCCCGCCCGCACCTTGCCGTCGTCGCCCCCCTTGAAACTGAAGCGGAAGTATACCCCGGCGCGGCCCTTGCGCAAGGGGAACTGGGCCGGATCGTCCCAAGCCAGCACCACGGCCTGCTGGAAGTCTTTCGCGTCGCGAGTCTCCTGTTGATAGCGCGCGATGCTGTACGGAGCGAGCTTCGATCCGGCGTCGTTCGGGAACATCGATTGCACGTAGTCCGCCGCCGCGGCCTTGCGGAATCCGTCGAAGGTGTCGAGAGCGTTATCGCCATCCGTGTCGATGCGCGCCGCGCCGGCGATCGTCCCGGAGGTGCCGATTTCGCGCGCGTGCTGGGTGTACGTCTGGGCCAATGCATTGCCCCCCCCTACCACATCCACTTCCGTGGCGTCGTCCATTTCCCAGCCCACCGGCGCCAGACCCACCGCGTCGGGAGCGGAAACGCCCGCATTCGCCTTGTTGAGCAGTTTCACCTCCACTTCCAGCGGGAGGAACGGCCGGTCCATGAAATCTTCGGCGTACTTCTTGCGGTCCGTGGAATTGAATTCCGGGGTGTTTCCGGTGACGAAATCCATCGTCGGGTCGTTCATGAAATTATCGTAAACGTAAAACTTGGCATCGTCGGTGATGGGATTCTTGCCGGCCTCGAAAATCTCCCGCTTGGCCGCCGCCTTTAAGGCCGCCACCGTATCGGCGTCCGCCAGGCCGCTCGGCGTCAACAAGGTTTGAGTCCCCACCTTGTAGTTGGCGCGTTGGAAGCGCACCAGTGCTTTGTTGGTGGTTAACCCGATGTTACCGTCCACGGGTCCACCGTCGTAGCCCAGGTCATCCAACTTGTACTGTACGAGCTTATTCTGGTCCGCGGGCTCCGTTTCATCGGGTGTATGTTTGCCCCAATCGAGCGCCAGGGAATGATAGAGAATCTTGAACGGCAGGGTCTCATCGGTGCCGTCGTCCCCCGTCAGTCGCACCAGGTAAGGACCCATCAATGGCGTGGCGTATCGGCCGTTGCGCGCGCCGGCGGTCAGTTTGCCGTCCCAACTGTAAGTCTTGTCGCCGTCCAGTTTCTCGTCGTCCGTAAGTTCGTGCTCGAAAACCACCGCCGTGTCGTAATTCTGGGCCTCAATAGTGAGTTTTACCGACCGCCCGGCGAACCCGATAATGCTGTACTGGATATCCAGGTTCTCGGTGGAAGGCGCGAAATGATCGTCCACTGAAACCAGCTTGAGGTACAAGGTGGTGGGGGTGATCGGCCCGGTCGATTCGCAGGGCGACGACACGGTCAGCCGGTGATAAAAGCGGCAGGCGAAGGTGTTCTTGGTGTCGGCGAATTCCCGGCGTTCGGCCTGCACCTTGCGGCGGTCCTCGCCGTTGCGCCAGAAGCGGGCCTTGCATCCGGTAATCCCCTCGCTGGCGCGCGGGCAGGGCCACTTGGCCGCCGGCACCACGGTGCCCGGGCGGAACAATAGCGCGACCACGCGCCGGTTGGGGCTGTTTTCCTCGTTGCGCTTGGCCTGGTTGGCGGGCTTCTGGAATTCTTTGTTCTCGTCGGAGGAAAACACCAGCACCGGGTTGAACTCACTGCAGCCTTGAAAATCGCCCTTGCCCTTGTCATCCGCACCTTGCGCCAGGAAATCGGTCTTCTGGAGTTTCAGATCGCCCGCCAGAAAATCCATGTACTTTCCAAAAAGCGCCTTGCGCGTAGCGGGACCCGGATCGCCATCGGGATCCAAACCGTTCTTGGATTGAAATGATTGGACCGCCGCCTTGGTCTGCGGGTTCACCTTGCCGGTGGGGTCGCCGGGATCTTCGCCCAGCGCCGTCAACATCCGCTGAGTGCTCGACAGAGTCCACTGATGCCCGGCGTCTTCCTGGCCGGAAATCCGCACCCAGCGATCCGGGTCGCGGATCAGGACCGCGTAGACGGCCTCCGCGCGGCGCCCGCTGAGGCCCTTGTTGAAATCGTCGTTGCCCACCGGATCGGCGTGGCCCCAGATCGATACCGGCGCATCGGGGTGCTGGTTCCGCAGGCCCTTCAATTGGGCGAATTCGGCCTGCGCCTCCGGCAGAACGAAAGCCGAATCGAACTCGAAGCGTATGTCGTTGATGCGCCAGCAGGCCACCGGCGTAAGCATGAAGCGCAGAAGATTGAACTGGTCCTCCGTCGAGGGCCCCACCAGCATGGGAAATTCCTTCTCCAGTTGGTGGTCGGCGGCCGTTCCCCCTTTGCCGGACGGATTGGAAGCGTCGTCGCCCATGCCTTCAGCAACCGTGCTTCTTCTGCAGCGCGTCTTTGGTGCGCTGGTCCACCACGCCGGTCACCCTGCCGCTGCCGTCGCGGATATTGTTGTCGGCCTGGAATTCCTCGAGGGCCGATTGAAACAAGTCCGGGTCGGGACCCTCGATGACTCCCGCCCGATACCCCAGATTATTCAAGCGCGCGGTCTGCCCCGACTGCAGGTCGACGTCGTCCAGGTCGCCGATGCGCACCTCGATATCCGACCCCCGCACCACCAACCGGCCGGTATGGGCCTTCCGGTCGATCTCGCGTTCGATCTTCCCGTTGTCATCGGTGGTCAGAACCTGCGGATTGCCGTCCACTTCCAGAGCGCAGCGCGTCTTGGCTACCGGATCGTCGAAATAAGTCTTGATCTCAATCCGCAGCATGAGCTGCTGAAGGTGGATCCCGAACCAGTGAACCCGCGTGGTCGGCCGCGAGAGTTCCTTGAGGATCTTCTCGGGAATCGTCACGATATCGCCGGGATTGAGGACATTCGGATTCTTTCGCTTGGCCTTCAGATCGGCGTTCCCACCGTCGTCCCAAATCGTGTGGAAATCGAAAAACTTGTACAAATCGGCCAGAGTGGAGATGTGTTCCCCTTCCTTGACGGTGTGTTTGCTCATGGCAATCTCGCAATTCTATATCAACTGGTGGGCTCCCACTCATTCCCGTGGATATCCGGGAAACAGACCATGCACTGTCCGGGCGGGATGCCGTCGAACCGGACGCGGCCCTGGGAATCGAGCGTGCCCTCCTGCGTGGACCCGTCCGTCAGCTTGATGCGATACCGCCGCCCCGGCACGGGCTTCCGGTTCTGATCCACCAGGTGGACCTCGATCCAGGTGAGTTTGCTGGAGGACTCCGGAGCCGCCGCGGCGGCCGGCGCTGGTTCCGCGGCCGGCTGGTCTTTTTTCTGGTCGTCGCCGCCGTCGCCTCCGCCGCCGCCCGATGCCGGAGCTTCCGCCCGCCGCTGGTCGGTGCAGAACACCAGTTCCCGGGTGGCCAGTCGCCAACTGATCGTCTCGACCACCTCGTCATCGGTCATCCGGTACACCGGGTCGGTCCCCGCCAGCAATATCCTCAAGTTCTCCATGACCCGGAAATCGGCCAGGAATCCCCGCAGGAACCACTCCACGTCCCAGCGGTCGAGCATCTGGATATTGTGGTCGCCTTTGGGACAGCGGAAGGCCGGTACAATCTGCCAGTGTCCCTCTGGTGGTTTGAACATGGTCTTGCCTCAAAGCTCAAGCGTGTACGTACGAAGGCCAGTCGCCCAAAGGTCGCCCAGGTATACCAATCCCGCCGGCCAGCGGGCAGCAGTTGATTCCCTATTTCACCAGGCCGCTGTTGGCGGCCTGGAGTTCACCCGGTTCCCATTCTCGCATGACATACCCGAGCACGGATTGCGCACAATTGTCCAATAGAACCTCACGCGGGTGGTTCCACCGACGGCGGCCGCGCGGCCCGTGCGGGCTGGGAGGGCCCGATCTCGTACCCGGCGCCGCAGGGCCGGCCGGGCGATCAGCCCTCGCGCAGCGGCGATCCGTGCGATCGGAGCCCACCGCGAGAACCCACGCGGGCGCCTCGGAGAGTCGCGGGCGGCCGCCCCAGCAGACGCCTTTCGCGGACAACGGCAAGCCCCTTTTTCCGTCGGATCACCGGCACGCGGCGGGTGCTGGCGTGGTAGCCTGTCATCATCTTTTGACCCGCCATGTCTTATGCTGGAGTTTTCTATGCGCAAATCCATTCTTTTGGCTCTGGCGGCAGGCGGCGTTCTGACCCTCGGCGGTGTGGTGCTGGTGGCGCGGGACACCCCCATCTTCTCGGCTCTCAAAACCAGCGTGGGTCTCGGGAAGCAGCCGGAAGGCTACTACCTGGTGCCCACCAATCAACTGCTGCGGCCGTGGGGCGAGCAGACCGTGATCGCCGGCAGGCCCGTGGACATGGTCTTCGATAGCGCCAGGCGCATCCTGGCCGTGCTCGATACGCGCAGCGTCCTGCTGCTCGATGGAGCCACCGGCGCGAAACTGGCGGAGATTCCGGCCCGCTCCACCTCCTACGCCGGCATCGCCTTCCGTCCGGGCAACCGCGAGTTGTGGGCCAGCGAGACGGCGCGCGCGGGCCGCGATTCCATTCTGATCACGCAATTGAACGACCTGGGCATGCCGGGCGAATCGGCGCGCATCGAACTGCCGGGCCACCCGGTGCCCACGGGCATCGCCTTCTCGCCGGATGGCAAGACGGCGTACGTGGCCCTGAGCCGCGACAACGCCCTGGCGGTGATCGACGCCTCCAGCCACGAGGTGCGGCGCAAAGTGGACGTGGGGATGGCGCCGTTCGGCGTGACGGTTTCGGCGGCCGGCAAGGTCTACGTCAGCAATCGCGGCGGGCGGCGCCCGAAGCCTTCCGATACGGTGGCGCCCTCGAGCGGGTCGGATGTGGTGACCGACCCGGTGACCGGCTCCTCCACTACCGGCACGCTCAGCGTCGTGGATGCCGAGACGCTGGCTGTAACGGAACTGGCCGTGGGCTTGGCGCCTTCGGCGTTGGCCCTGAGTCCCGATCAGAAAACCCTGGCGGTGGCCAACGGGCACGCGGACTCGGTTACCCTGGTCGACACCGGCGCGAAGGCGGGAGCGGATGTAAAGATTCCCACCTATCCCGAATCCACCCTGGGGAGCCAGCCCATCGCCCTGGCCTTCGCCCCCGACGGCAAGACCCTCTACGTGGCGTGCGGCGGGAACAACGCCATCGCCGTGCTGAAGCCGCACGGACACGCCTGGAAAGTGGAAGGCGAGGTGCCCACCGCGTGGTTTCCCACGGCGCTGGCGATCGACGCGGAAGGCGGGCTGCGGGTTCTCAACCTGAAAGGCATCGGCAACACGGCGGACAAAAAGGGCACCTTCAATTCGCGGCAGTACGAGGGATCGCTGGAGCGAATCCCGGCGCCCACCGGGATGCAGGTAGCGGCGGGCACACGCGAGGTAAAATCCGCCAACAGCCCGGTGTACGAGAGCGCCGGGGGAATCGCCAACCTGCCGTCGCTGGGCATCCAGCACGTATTTCTGATCGTCAAGGAGAACCGCACCTACGACCAGGTGTTTGGGGATCTTCCCAAGGGTAACAACGATCCCAAGCTGTGCATGTACGGCCGCGATATCACGCCCAACCATCACGCACTGGCGGAGCGGTATGTGACGCTGGATAATTTTTATACCGGCGGCGCCATCAGCTTCGACGGCCACCAGTGGCTGATGCAGAACTTCGTCAGCGATTACGTGGAGCGGGCCTTTGCCGGCTCGCCGCGCGGCTACGCCTGGAATATGTCCGACGCGCTGGTGGTGGCGCCCACGGGCTTCTTCTGGCAAGAGGCGCCCAAGCCGCTGGATGTGCGCATCTACGGGGAATTTCAGGTGGCGGCGCGGTGGAACCCCAAAACCTCTATGGCGGAGGACATGGACGAGCGTCAGACGCTCACCTGGAGCCAGTACTGGCAGCTATACAAGGAAGGCAAGTGGCAGGATGCGGTGGGAGCGCGGTCGGGCGTGCCGGCGCTGGCTCGCTATTGCAGCCAGCGGTATCCGTTCAGCTCGCTGAGCATCCCCGACCAGATCCGCGCCGAGGAATTTCTGCGCGAATTGGGCGAACGGGAGAAAACCGGGAAGCTGCCCAATCTAAGCATCCTCACGCTCAATTCCGACCACACCAACGGCACGCGACCGGGAGTGCCCACGCCCCGCGCGATGGTGGCGGACAACGACCTGGCGCTGGGGCGCATTGTAGAAGGTATTTCCAAGAGCCAATTCTGGCCCCACAGTTTGATCCTGGTAGTGGAGGACGACGCGCAGGACGGCGTGGATCACGTGGACGGGCACCGCACCGTGGCGCTGGCCATCGGGCCGAACATCCGGCGGGCGGCGGTGGATTCGAACAACTACAACCACACCAGCATGATTCGGACGATCCAGGAGATTTTCCAGATCCCCGCGCGCACGCGCTTCCTGAAAGCCGCCCGGCCCATGACCAGCATCTTCACCGCGGAAGCCGACCCGGCGCCCTACGAGCACCTCACGCCCAAGGTGGCAATTGACGAGATGAACCCTCCGCTGCACGCCTTGAGCGGGCGGCGGCTGTGGGCGGCGCAGCAATCCGCGGCCATGAACTGGCGCGATTTGGACGATGCCCCGCAGGACACGCTGAACCGCATTCTGTGGTGGGACGCGAAAGGGTACGACGTGCCGTATCCGGTGAGGAAGCAGCCGTAAGGCCGGTGGAGCGGGCCTTCAGCCTTGCCCGCGCCGCGGCCTCCCGCCGCCGCCGAAAACTATTTGGCCGTGAACCGCGCCCACCCGCGCGCGGGCATGTCGTGCAGGATGTCCTTCATCCAGGCAAACTCGGGGTGCTTGGCCAGGTGTTCCTGGGCCTTGTAGCCAATCCCGCAGGCGTGGCCGAGCGCGGCGGTCATGGACATCTTCTCGGCGCCCGCGGCATCGGTCACCTTGTTCTGGACCGCGCCGGCGGGGGCATAGGGGGCTTGCCAGGTGCCCATGCCGCGAGGCGACATCTCGATGTGCCCGCAGAGCGAGCGTTCGCTCGGGTCCATGCGGCCTTCGAAGGTGTCGAAGTGATCGGACAGGAAGCGCTGCCCGGCGGCCACGTCGATGCGGCCCTTGTTCTGCTCCATCAATTGCAGCCAGCGGATGTGCCGGGCGTTCTCGCTCTTGCTCTTGTCGCTGGGGTCGAAATCGGTTTCCTCTTTGATCAGCTTCGGATTGGCCGGGAAATTCGATCCCACGAAGAAACCGTCCCTGGTGCGGAGCAGCGTCACGTTTTTCAAGCCCAATTCCAGGCTGGCGGCTTCGTTGTTCTTGCGGTCGGCCACCAGCCAGTTGTTGGCGTAGCCGCCGTTGTTCCCCTCGGTCATGATGCGGGCGAAATCGTCGATGGAGTTGGAGTACTGCATGGCTTTTCGCGCGCGCACGAATTCGGGGATGCCGTTGGGATCGAAGCCGGTGAAGTTGCTGATGGTGGTCTCGGTGATGATGATCCCGCCGGAGTTCAATCCGAAGTCGTCGCCGCTATGGATCAGCCCGGGCGCGCCGTCCATCAGGATGCGGTTGCCGTTCACCGGCGCGATATCGAAGATGATGTTCCAGCGCTCGCCCGAGGAGTAACTGGTCCAGTTGTTGTGCCCGATTACTACCCGGCCGTCCTTGGTGTAGCTGCCCGTGGCGACAAAAGCGCTGCAATGGTCCGCGGGACCCGATCCCGTGCTGGTGACGTGCGGCGCGGTCATCTTGTCGTGCCACTTATCGTAGTACGGCAGTTCCAGCCAGGCGTTCATGGTGACCACGTCCCAGAGGTCGAGAGCCACGCCGCGGGCCTTCAGCCCTTCGGCGATGCCGTTCAGCTCGTCCCGGTATTCCTGCTCCACATGCGGCCAGAACATGTCCTGGGACAGCTTGCGGAAATAGGCCCAGTCGCGCTTTTCCTCGTGGGTCATCTCGGTGGAGATGGCCAGGTAGTCGTCTTTGATTTCGGGCGCGAGCAGGTAGCCGTGCTGAAAGCCGATCTGCGCGGGGGTGCCCTCCAGATGCACCTGGATCCAGCCGTGTTGTTCGGGAAGGCGGTAGGCCTTCTTCAGGCGCGGGTCGGGATTAGGCTGGCGGGAAACCAGGGTGAACGCCAGACCGAAAAGGAGCACAGCAAAAAACACAGACGAACGTCGCATCATCGCTATTATAGTGAAAGCGGGCACTTCGGCGGGCGCTTGCGAGCGTTCGCGCACCCGGATCATGGAAGATACCACCCAACTCCGCAAGCTCACGGCGCATGTGAAGGCCGCGGGTTGAGCGTCCAAGCTGAGTCCAAAGTTGTTGGACCAGGCGCTGGCCGGCGTACCGCGCTGGCCGGATGAGAACGTGCTGATCGGGTTTGACACGGCCGACGATGCGGGCGTGTACAAGCTGACGCCGGAGCTTGCCCTGGTGCAGACGGTGGATTTTTTCACTCCCATCGTGGACGACCCGTACACTTTCGGAGCCATTGCCGCGGCCAATTCGCTGAGCGATGTCTACGCCATGGGCGGCCGGCCGATCTCGGCGCTGGCCATCCTGGCATGGCCGGCGAAGGAAGACGTGGGCGATTTGCAACAGATCCTGGCTGGCGGCGCGGACAAAATGCACGAGGCCGGATGCTCGATTCTCGGCGGGCACAGCGTGGCCGACGAAGAGATCAAATTCGGCTACGCCGTGACCGGCACGATCCATCCGGCGCGCGTGAAGCCCAACGCGGGAGCTTTGCCCGGCGATGCGCTGGTATTCACCAAGCGGCTGGGCACGGGCGTGATTTCAACGGCGTTGAAGCGCGGCATGGCCGCGGACGAGCACGTCGCCGAATCCATCCGCCAGATGCTCGAATTGAACCGCCGCGCCGCCGAAGCCATGCTCGGCTTCGAAGTCCACGGTTGCACCGATGTAACCGGGTTCGGCCTGATCGGGCATGCCCGCGAGATGGCGCTGGCCAGCGGCGTGACGCTCGAAATCGATACCCGGGCGGTGCGGTTTCTGCCGGGCGCGCTGGAATACGCCGCGCGTGGCGCTCTGCCGGGAGGGCTGAAGAACAACTTCGATTTCGCTTCCTGCGATGTTGAAAAATCCGACAAAACATTTGTTTCACGTGAAACAGAATCGCTGTTCTACGATCCGCAAACCTCCGGCGGACTGCTGATTTCGCTTCCGGAAAACGATGCCGCCGGCCTGACCGCCGCGCTGGAGGGCGCTTACCGCCTGGGGCGCGTCACCGCGCGCGCAGGGAAGGCCATTCACCTTCTATGACTTACAACCCTCTGATTGTCGCTCTGGATGTGGAGACCGCAAGTGAGGCTCGCGCGCTGGTGGACCGGCTGGGCGCGCATATCGGGTTTTACAAGGTCGGCATGGAGCTTTTCACCGCGGCGGGCATGAGCGTTGTGGACGAGTTACTTGGCCGCGGCAAAGACGTCTTTCTCGATCTGAAATTGTATGATATTCCCGAAACCGTGAAGCGCGCGGTGGCGCAGGTAGCGCGGACGAAGGTACGATTCCTGACGGTGCATGCGGTGGGCGCGGTGATGCGGGCGGCCATCGAAGGGCGCGGCGCCAAAGGGCCGGAGTTACTGGCGGTTACAGTACTTACCAGTTTCGGTCCGGCGGATGTGGCCGAGTTGGGTTACTCCTGCGAAGTTTCCGAGTTAGTCGCGGTGCGCACCAGGCAGGCTGTGGAAGCGGGTATACAGGGGATGGTTACCTCGCCGCTGGAGGCCGCGGCCGTGCGGCGGATCGCTGGGCCGAGGGCGATCATCGTCACTCCGGGAGTTCGTTCCGCGGGGAGCAGTCGAGGCGATCAGCGGCGCGTAGCCACACCCGCCGAAGCCATTCAGGCGGGCGCGGATTACCTGGTGATGGGACGGCAAATTACGCGCGCACAAGACCCTGCCTCCGAGGCCCAGCGGGTGCTGGAAGAGGTGGCGCCGGTGCTCCACGAAACCCGCCCGGCATGACGCCGGCGCGAGGCGCGCAATAATTGGAAGCGCTCGCTCACCCTTGCGGTTCCGATACGCGAGCAACCGTTGGCGGCAGACGAGAGAGTAGCGGGCCGCTGTCACGAATTTGTCAAGCACTCCATCTGGCAATTTTTCAAGGCGATGCAAAACCTTTGACAGACCGATTGCAACTCTGTTACGCTCCTTCGGTTTCTGCAATGAAGATTACTCCGCGGGACCCCTGCAAAATTCTGCTGGTGGACGACAATCGCGACGGTCTGCTGGTCCGGCGCGCGCTGCTCGAAGAACTTGGGTACGTGGTCGAAATCGCAGACAGTGGTGAGCGCGCCCTGTACCTGCTGGCGGCCCGCGCATTCGATGTCGTGGTGACGGACCAGTGTATGCCCGGGATGGACGGCACGCAGCTAATTCAGCGGATTCGTACGGCCAACCCCCACGCGCGGGTGATTCTGCTCTCAGGATTCGTCGAAGGCATGGGGCTTACTGAGGAGAATACCGGGGCCGATGTAGTTCTCATGAAAAGCGTGCGGGAGGGCGTGCACCTGGTGCGTGCAGTGAAGCGCCTGATGAGCGCCGCGCCCAAGCGGAAGCCCCCCGTTCCACAGAAGGCGCCGACGAAGGCCAACGCCGCTGTGCGGTGAGCGGCCCGACAACGCCCTGGAAAATCCGGGTCGAACCAGCAGGCCGCCGTCCGACGCGGCGGCTGCGGCGCCCTCCGAGAGCGGGCGATGCGTGGTAATGCCGGTGATCGATGGCGCGCAGCTACCCGGCAGATCCGCACTGCGGTTCCCGCGGCCAAGGCGATCGCGCTTTCGATTCACCCCGACCGGGGTTGCGTCAAGGGAGCGGTGCTCGCAGGCGCGCTCTGTTGCGGGCTTCCACTGCCGAGCCTCCTAGCGCCGTCCCGGTCGACCGGCGCACTCCGCGCGAGCGCGAGCTGCTGCGCCTGCTGGCCGAGGGCAAGCGCGTGAAGGAAGCTGCCTTGGAACTGAAGATCAGCGCGAAGCCGTGGAATCGCACCGGCAGAATCTTCATGGACAAGCTGGAGTTTCACCCGACCATCGAGGTCTCTTGCGTAACCTACTATAGCGTAGTAGAATCAGGTGCGAGATAGTAGGAGGTAGCCATGATCGCGGGGGGCTGGGTCAACCATCTCTGGCAATCCACGGTGTTCGCAGCGGCCGCGGGACTGCCGACGATCGCGTTCCGCAAGAATCGGGCGCATGTCCGCTATTGGATGTGGCTGGGCGCCTCGTGCAAATTCCTGCTTCCATTCTGGCTGCTGATCGGCCTCGGCAGCCACATCCACTGGGCCGCGGGCGTGACCCGCGTGACGGCGCCGGCCGTATCGTTCAGCGCGGTGCGCATCGCCGTACCCTTTGACGCCACAGCGCCTGCCACGCCGGCCCCCGGGAGCGCCATCGATTGGGTCCCTGGCGCGACGCTGGCGGTGTGGGCGTGCGGATTCGCCTGGATCGCGCTGATCCGCGTGCGCGGTTGGCTGCGCGTCGGGGCGGCGGTGCGGGCCAGCGCGCCCGTGGAAATCGCGGTCCCGATCGAAGTACGGGCTGCCCCCGGACTGCTGGAGCCGGGGGTGGTGGGGCTGTGGCGGCCCATTCTGCTGCTGCCGGATGGAATCGCGGAACGGCTCACGCCGCGGCAACTGGAGGCAGTGCTGGCACATGAACTCTGCCACGCCCGCCGGCGCGACAATCTGACGGCGGCCCTCCATATGATCGTGGAAGCGATCTTCTGGTTTCATCCGCTGGTGTGGTGGATCGGCGCGCGACTGGTGGAAGAGCGCGAGCGGGCTTGCGATGAAGCCGTGCTCAGCCTGGGTGGCCAGCCGCGCGACTACGCCGAAGCGATTCTCAGCGTCTGCAGGCTGTATGTGGAATCTCCGCTCGGGTGCGTGCCGGGTGTGACGGGGGCAGACTTGAAGAGGCGCATCCACGCGATTCTGTTGGGACGCGTGGCGGGCGATTTGAATTTCGCGAAGAAGGCGGCGCTTTGGGTGGCGGGGATGGCGTCGCTGGCCGCGCCGGTGATGATCGGAATGATGCACGCGCCGCCCATGCGGGCGCAGTCTCCTTCGGCAGCCCCGCAAAAGTTCGAAGTAGTTTCGGTCAAGCCCTGCACGGATGTGACTCTCCCGAGCGGCGGAGGGAGGGGGAATTCGTCACCCGGAAGGCTCAGCACAGGATGCACGACGGTGGCGTACCTGATTCGCTCCGCGTACGAGCTGTACGGCAGCGGCCATTTTGCGCGCGACCCTGCTTACCCGCCCATCGACGGAGGCCCCGCCTGGATCCAATCCGACCGCTTCGCGATCGATGCGCGGGCCGCCGGCGCTCCGAGCGAAGGGACGATGATGGGACCGATGATGCAAACAATTCTGGCCGACCGGTTCCAGTTGAAGATCCACCGCGAGACACGGGAAGTGCCGGTGTACGATTTGACGGTAGCCAAGGGCGGGGCCAGACTCACGCCGTTCCAGGAAGGGAGCTGCACCCCGGTTGATTTCGGTAATGGAGTTCCGGGGACGCGGCCGGCGAACGGCTGCCGGCAGGTGATTGGCGGGAGCGGGCCGGTTCGCGAAATGACCGCTCAAGGCGTGACGATCGATCAGTTCCGCAAGCTGCTCTTCCTGATCATGGACCGGCCGGTGATCGATAAGACGGGCATCTCCGGCCTGTACGATTTCCACCTGGAATTCGGCATGACGGAGGCTACTCCGATGCTCAGCACGGAAGGCAGGCCGGTCTTCGGCGCTCCGCCCGAAGATCCGGGCGGACCCTCGATCTTTGCCGTCCTGGAACGGCAATTCGGACTGAAGCTCGAGAGATCCCGGGGGCCGCGTGAGTTTCTTGTGATCGATGGCGTAGAGCGGCCCACGGCGAATTGACGAATCGGTTCCACGGAAGTTACCGAAGGCCCGTCGTTACCGTCAAAGGATGCATACGAGGATGCTCATGAGCAAGCCGGCTTATCTGCCCACCCTCACGGTTCTGTTCGCGGCGGCTGCCAGCGCGCAGGTCCAAATCCCCAACACTCCGGCCGGGCGCCAGTTCTCGGCCTGGCTCGAGACCTTCAACTCCGGCGACCGGGCCGCCATGCAGCAGTTCGCGGATAAAAACATGGGAGGCCGTCCGGTGGATGCGGCCATGGCGGAACGAACGCAGAGCGGCGGTTACGACGTGAAGAAAGTGGAAGAGTCCACCGACTTCCATCTCGTGGTGGCCGCCCAGGAGCGAGGTCCGGCCAGGCAGTGGATGCGATTCACCGTGAATGTGGCGTCCAGCGAGCCGTACGCGATCTCGCCCATCGGGCACCAGCCGATGCAGCCGCCGGCGGAATTCGCCCCGCCTAAAATGACGGCCGCGGAGGAGGCCGCCGCCCGCAAGGGCGCGCCGTTCCAGCAGTTCTCGGCCTGGCTGGAAGCATTCAACTCGGGCGACCGGGACCGTATGCGCCAGTTTCTGGAAGCCCATTTTCCGTCCGGAAACCTGGATGCTCAAATGAATTTCCGCGAACGGACCGGGGGATTCGAATTGCGGGGCCTGTTGCAGGCCACGCCGACCACGCTCACCGGCCTGGTCGAGGAGCGCGATTCAGACCAGTTTGGACGGTTCCTGGTGGTGGTAGAGCCGGAAGAGCCGCACCTCATCACCAGGTTTCCGATTGCCGCTATTGCGCGCCCGGCCGATTTTCCCAGGCCCAAGATGACGGAGGCGGAGATCTT
>JASHSS010000633.1 GCA_030038565.1 Bryobacteraceae bacterium | reverse complement strand
AATGGCCTCGCCGAGGAGCAGGCTGTCCTCCCAATCGATCCGGACCGCCGCTCCGGGCGCCACCGGCACCGGCATGAGCAGCGCCATCCCGTTTCCGGAGCTATCCGTCACCGTGGCTGCGTGGGTGGATGGTTCCCCCGATAAAATCGTCACTGTCACGGGCTGGCCGAGGGTAAAACGCAACTCGCGTCGTTTTTCCATGACTATTACATCGGCCCCATGGCCGAAAAACTGTAGGCTGGCATTTCCCGGTTGGCAGATCGGCCAGCCGAATCGCCTGCCGGCAACGAAAGATCATCCCCTGGCGGGAGCCGGTGGGCGTGGGGCGAACGGGCGACGACTCGGTTGTCAGCGATGATGCCCCGTGATACCTTCTATTCGGATGAAGACATCCTGAAAGCGAGGGCACGGCGGATGAACCGTAACGCATACGTTTTTTGCTTTCTCGTACTGACTGTTGCCGGATTGAGCGGTTGTTCCAGCACGCCGGGGGGGAAGGAAACCAAGCAAGCCAGGACGCTGGACAAAATCCAGGGAAAGGCCCAGGAAGTTCTGACGGAAACGAGCGCGACCGATAACGCTCTGAACGCGGGGGGACCATCCATTTACCTGAAGGATGGCCTGCACCGCTACCGCCTGTTCTTCAAGACGGCCACCACGGTAGACCCCGACAAGGAGTATATTGCGGAGGGTGTCCTGGCGCAAAAGGCGATTGACGAGATTGGCGATCCCGACCAGGGCAAGAACGGCTATCCGCTGGCAGCCAGTTGCGATCGTGTGGTCAGGATGGCCTGGCCCGGGATGGCCTTCGACGTGACGGACCTGGATTCCTCGGCCTTATGCACGCGGGTGAAACGCTATCCGGCCAGGCCGGTACTACTGGTGACGCGGCTGACGCCCGTAACGCCCACAGATGGCGGCGCCGCGGCGAAGAAAGAAGCCGCGGCGGATGAGGACACCCCGGCAGTCAAGGTAGCGGCGGATAAGCAACGCGCCCTGCTGGTGGCGGGGCCGGCCGTTTTGCCCGCGCCCCTCTGGGCGCCCGCGGGGGACACGGCTCAATGCAAACTCATCATCGGCAAGGATGGGAAAGTCGCGGAGCTCGAAACCGGCGCGCAACTGTGTGAGAGCGTGCCGTGGGATCAGTTTTCTTATAAGCCCACCATGCAGGGCGGCCACCCCGTCAAAGTGGAGACCGAGGTGGAAGTGCGCTTCGAAGCGCGAAAGTAAAAGCCGCGCGCGGCCCGGCCAAACCCGGGGCTATCGGCTGCCGGGTGGCCGGCCGAAGCCCGCAATCCGCTCCGCCACTCCGCGCTCATCGAGCTGGATCGGCTGGCCACGTGGCCGGATGCGCGATCGAGGTTAATCGGGGACTGCCCGGCCGGGCGAGTCCCCATTCCGCGGGGAAGCCTCCCGTTTCCCAACCACCAACCCTTCGCCGCCTGGTATCTTACTGTGCCGCCGCCGCAGCCGAGGCGGCTGGCTTGACGGGCGGCGTATAAGGCTGCACCCCGCTCTCGGCGGCCATCAGGTTCGCCAGCATGCGGGCGTGCGGCCCTCCCGGAAGCAGAGTGATGCGAGCGTTGGAGGCGACCATCTTCTGCGCCTCTAGCACCTCGAACAGCGCGGAGGCAACTTCCGGTTCGCGCGCGATTTCCTGGAACGCCTGCCCCAGCGTAGCCGGACGAATGGCCGCCGCCTTGGCGAACTCGATGGCCGCCTCCCGCTCCGCCGAACTGGTGATCACGCTCACCTGGTTGGCGCCCGTCTGCTTGATGGCGGAGGTCACCTGGCGCAGGCGATTGACTACCTTCGCCTCGATCTGCTTGATCATGCCGGCGTCCCGGAAATGCACCTTGCGGATGTACACCGATCCGAGCTGGTAGCCCCACTCCGTGGATTTGGTCGTGACCTCGGTTCGCACCGTCTGGCTCATGGTATGGCGGGTCTGGAGCATTTCCGTCAGTGGCATGTTGCTCAGGCAGCGCACCGTGGCGTTGCTCAGGTTGGCGCGTAGCGAGCCGCGCGGATCGGTATTCTTGAACAGGTAGCCCAGTGGGTCGCTGATCCACATCTCGTACCAGATGCCGATTCCCATGGGCGCGCCTTCCTCGGAGTTGACCGGCTGGCTGCGCAGATACTCCTGGTCGAGGCGCAGATCCAGGACATGGCAGGACCCCAACAGGTTGACGATCAGCGCCCGCCAGCCAAGCGTCGCCGGCAGGAAGTGGAGGCCCGGCTCATCGATCACGCCGGCCACCTTTCCAAAAAGCATATACACCCGGCAGCTCCGCTCCTGCACGATGGCATAGAGGCCGAAGATGCGGCAGAGCCCGAGCAGCACCGGCTCGGCGATAAACAGGATCACCAGCATGATCACGGCTACGGTAAGGGCTTCCATTACTTTCCAGCCTCCATGTAGATTTGCTGCGCTTTGTCGAAGAGCGCCAGGCGCACGTTGCGCAGATAAGCGCTCATCACGTGGGGGCCGCTCTTGTGCAAGGCGGCCAGTTCCGCGGCCAGGGACTTAACCGGTTCCACCTCGGCCTGCGCGCGCAGACTTTCGATTTCCACGGCGCGCCGGGATTGCACCACGCGCTGATCGGCGGAGGCCTGGGCCAGGCTGATGTCGCTGGACACCTGGTTGTGAGCGGTGTTGATGGCCGCCAGGGCCGATTCCACCTCGGCCGGCGGGTCGATGCCGGTAATCAGCGAGGCGTCGAAGATCACCCCGTAACGCGCCGGGGTGGCGCGGCATTCGTTGTCCATGTACTCGTTCAGGTCGCGCAGATTCTTGCGCAGGTCGTTAATGGAAACGCCGGTCATCTCGCCGGTAGCGAGGGTGGAATCGGCGCCCGCGGCTTGCGCGGGGTCGGCGGGCGGGCCGGTGGGCTTGGCCTCGAAATTGGCGATGCGCTGCCGCAGCACGCTGACGAAGTAGGCCAGCACGTGCACAAAAGGCTTCTTGATGCCGAACAGGAAGGCGTACAGGTTGGCCTCGCTGACACGGTAGCGGATTTGCCCGGTCAGACCGGTGTTGAGCTGGTCTTTGGTTACGCCTTCCAAAATGGTGCCGCCGTTGTTGGCCCTGGGGTCTTCCAGATCCACTGCCATGTTCATGGTCATGGTGGCGATGGAGACCTTGCGGACCTTCTCCCAGGGCATCTTGAAATAAGGTCCGCCGGGCTGGATGACGCGGACCTGTGGGTAAGAGTAACGCGAGCGTTCTTCGGGACGGAGAAACTCGGCCATGGGATCTTCGAGGGTGGTCTTGCCGCCAGGAACGCGCACGGCCCGTCCAAAACTGGTCTTGACCGCGCGTTCGTTCTGCGCCACCGTGTAGAGGCCTCCCAGCACAAACCGCAACAGGAACCATGCGGCAAAACCGAGCAAAATGCCGATCAATGCATCCATGAGCACCTCAGCGGTATAGTATAGCCTCCGGCAGCGATCCGCATACGGCTTCCGGGTTTCCGCCAGCAGAACTGAGAGCGCGCCGGCCGCGACGGGGGATCTCCCGGCCGCTTCGCCAGCGCCCCAAGCGCCCCGGGGCATCCCCGGCCGCGTCGCCAGCGCGACGGGGCATCCCCGGCTCGCCGCCAGCCCCCCGCCCGAGGGGGCCACAGGACGACACCAGCGTGTTGCTCAACGCCGAAGCTATTTCTGCCGGTACAGGAAGTCGCGTACCCGCAGATACCATTCGGCTCCCAGGATTCGCGGGCCGAACGCCAGATTGGCGCGCAGCAGATCGAATTCGAGGCGCTCCAGCGCGACCGGGCCGGCGATCGCCGCCGGCAGGCTGGCCGCCAGCGCCATATCCTGGGCCGTGCCGCGGCGGATCAGCGCGCGCACGCTGGCCGTCGTTTCAGCCGCCACCACCGGGATTCCCGCGGCGTAATCGGCCATCGCCCCCAGCGCTACAGCGTCGGCGCCCTTCTCGACCGGCGGCAGGGGCGGCGCCGCGCCGGACGGAAGCGCCGGCATGCGCGCTTCCACCACCCGCAACTCCATTGGGCGCACCACCCAATCGCCCATCTTGAGCTGCACTTCCAGGCGGAAGCGGCCCACCGGCGCCTGGGGCGGCATCCACAGGTCCAGCAGGTACACGCGGGTGTTCTGGCCCTCCACATGGTCGTCCGGGTCGGGCATCACGCCGAAATCGGGAAGGCGGTGCAACTCTTCCAGCCGGTCGGGAATCCAACCCGCCGCGGTGTGTTCGAAATGCTCTTTGTATAGCGCCACCAGGCAGGCGTCCAGCGGGTTGGGAATCACATACAGCAGGTAGCTCTCTTTGGGCGGGACGCTGACCGCAATATGGAAGATGGCGTGCGCGCCGCGGGCCAGCGCCGGCGACAAAATCTCGCGCGGCGCCAGCGCGCGGTCCGGCGCCACGATCCCGCCGAACGGATCGGGCCGCTGGAATTCCGAGTAGATGTCCACCGACTGGGCGCGCGCCGCCCGAGCAGCCAGGAGAAACGCGGTAATCGCGAGGAGCAACCGGATGCCCCCAGGATAGCGCGCCCGCGCCGGCCGTTTTACACTGGCTCATGGGCCTCGCCATCAGCCCCATGACCGCATCGGATTGGCCCGCCGTGCGAGCCATCTACCTGGAAGGCATCGCCACCGGCAACGCCACCTTCGAGCGGGACGCTCCGCCGTGGGACGAGTGGGATGCCGGCCATCTGCCGGTCTGCCGCCTGGCGGCCCGCGCGGAAAGCGGCCTCGCGGGATGGGCCGCGCTCAGCCGCGTCTCGGCGCGCGCCGTCTATCGCGGCGTGGCGGAAGTCAGCGTCTACGTGGCCCAAGCCGCCCGCAGCGCCGGAATCGGCAGCGCCCTCTTGCAGGCTCTCGTCGCGGAGTCCGAGCGCGCCGGCTTTTGGACGCTCCAGGCCGGCATCTTCCAGGAGAATCGCGCCTCGCTCGCCCTTCACCGGAAGGCCGGGTTCCGGGTGGTCGGCATCCGCGAACGCCTCGGCTGCGTCGAGGGACGCTGGCGCGACGTGGTGCTCATGGAGCGGCGCAGCCAAGTGGTGGGAGTTTGAAAGAGCGGCCCCGGGCACGGCTATGCCGGCGCCCCAAGCCCGTAGCGGTTTGGCCCTCGCCCGGCCGCGAGCGCAATCGCGGGGCGGGATAGCGGACCGAGCCGCTCCTACGCCGGCGTCAGCCCCAAACCCGCGCCGCGAGGCAGGATCAGCTTGCCTTTTTCCACCGTCACCCCGTGGAACGGATCGTTCGAGATCAGCAGGTTGCCGTCCAGATCGGCGTAGTTCACCAGCGGGGAAAGGTGGGCCGCCGC
>JASHSS010000632.1 GCA_030038565.1 Bryobacteraceae bacterium | reverse complement strand
CCGCCTTACGCCCCCCCGCGGTTCCACCCCGGCCCCCAGGGTTGGTATCATCGGAGCGGGAGGGTTTTGTGGCTGAAGATCTGAATCGCCGGAACTTTCTGAAGGCGGCGGCCCTGGCGGCTGGGCCGGCCATCGGCACGGCGCGTGGCGCCAACGACAAGATCAATATCGGCTGGATCGGCGTGGGAACGCGCGGCTACGCGGCCCTGGAGTGGCTGCACACGGCCGCCCCCAACGATGTCAGGATCACGGCCATCTGCGACACCTACCAGGGATATATCGCGCGCGCCCTCGACCGCATGCAGACCGTCTGGGGCAATAAGCCGGCCACCTACGTGGACTACCACCAGTTGCTGGCCGACAAGTCTATCGACGCGGTCTACATCATGACCCCGGAGCACCTGCACCACGATATGACCATCGCGGCGCTGCGGGCGGGCAAGCACGTGTACATCGAAAAGCCGCTGGCCCACACCATCGAAGAGGGCTTCGATATCGTCAACGAGTGGAAGAAATCCGGCAAGATCGTGCAGGTGGGTACGCAGAACCGCAGCTCTTCGCTTTACAAAAAGGCCAAGGAGCTGATTGGGCAGGGCATGGTCGGCGATGTGCATTTCGCGCGGGCCTTCTGGTATCGCAACGGGCTGCCCAACGAACCCTCCTGGCGCTACGCGATTCCGCCCGATGCCAACCCGCAGAATACCGATTGGGAGCGCTTCCTGGGCACCGCGCCGCAGCGCGACTGGGATCCACACCGCTACTTCCAGTGGCGCCTCTACTGGGATTATTCGGGAGGCATTTCCACCGACCTCCTGGTGCACCAGACCGACATCGTCAATTTCATGCTGGGTAAGACCACGCCGCGCTCCTGCATGTCCTCCGGCGGCATCTACCGCTGGACCGCCCGGACCGACGACCGCGACGTGCCCGACTGCCTCAGCGCCATCTACGATTACAGCGACAAGTTCCAGATCAACTACAGTTGCTACCTCGGCAACGAGTACTTCGGATACGGCGAAGAAATCTGCGGCAACGAAGGCACCATCCGGGTGATGAACCGGCAGGATCTGTACTTCGAGCCGGAAACTTACAACTCGCGGCGCCCCGGCGCGGCGGACCGGGCCCCCGCCAATATCCAGGCGCGCCAGGCCATCCATCTGAACGGGCGCGCGGACTTCAACGAGAGCGACGGCGCCATCAACCACTTCCGCAATTTCATCCAGGCGATCCTGGGTAAGGAGCAGGTTATCGCTCCTCCGACGGTGGGGCAGCAGGCGGCCATCTCCGGCCACATGGCGACGCTGTCCTATAAGAACCAGAAGAAGATCGTCTGGGACGACAGCTCCGACAAGTATCACTTCGTCTAGCGCGCCGGATCGCACATCATGGCCGCCGCTGCCCTATCCTCCGCGCAACCGGTTGCGCGGTATTCATCCCGCTGGATCATCGGCCGGAGTGTGGACTCATGGCTGGTCATCGGCAGCGCCGGCGCGGGCTATCTCTACCTGCTGCTATACACGGTTTTGCACGTGCCCATCGGCCTGCTGTGGTGGTTCTGGTCGGTGGGCTTCGACGGCACCCACATTTTCGCCACCGCCTCGCGCACCTATTTCGATAGCCAAGCGCGGCGGCGCCACAGGGGCCTGCTCTTCGGCAGCCTGGTATTTTTCTTTGCCCTGGGCCCCGCCATGGTGCTGGCCGGATGGAAAGGCTGGCTGTACCTGCTGGTGGGGGTGTGGGCCTACTACCACGTCATCCGGCAGCACTACGGCTTCATGGTGCTCTACAAGGTGAAGAACCGCGACCTGCGCCCGGCGGACAACCTGCTGGACCGCCTGTTCCTGGGGGTGATGATGGTGGCCCCGCCCTTTCACCGCTTCTTCATTCACCACCCCGAAGATCTGGGCCTGCCCTTTTCCTTTCCGCGCGCCGAGCTTCCCCTGATGCTGCTGGTAGCGGCCACCGGCGTGGTCTACGCGGTGCGCCAGTGGATGCGCTTCCGCGCCGGAGAATCCCTGAACCTGCCCAAGTACCTGCTCTTCGCCGCCATCGTCCCGCTGCACTGGTTGACGTTCGCGTTCATGAGTTGGAAGGCGGCGGTTCCCACGGTGACCATCGTCCACAACTTGCAGTACCACGCCATCGTCTGGTTTCACAATCGCAATCGCTACGGGGAAGCCGGCAGCGCCCGCGAGCACGGCCGCATTCCGGCCGCGGTGAGCCGCAGCCTGGCGGCCTATGTGGCGATCGGCCTGTTATTCAGCGCGCTCTACCGCATTCCGGGATTCCAATTAGGCAATGTTTCGGACCTGGCATTCGGTTTCTTCTGCGGCTTCGGCCTGACCCACTATTACCTGGACAGCCGCATCTGGCGCGTCCGCCACGATCCGGGTCTGCGCCAGGCGCTCCAACTGGCATAGCTCCGCGGCATCCCGGAAAACTACAGCGCCTCCTCCACCTGATCCGGCAACGGGCCGGTCAGGCCGTGCAGCTTTTCGAACAGCGCGTCGTAGAGGGCCGCGTAGGCCTCGATGCCGGGGTCGCGCTTGCGAGGCTCGGCGAAGGTGCGGCGCATCTGGCGCACCGCCACCAGCAGGAGCTTCAATTCGTCGTCGTTGAAATCGAACGTTTTCGCCACAGAATGATCCATAGAATGATCCACATCAGGCCGAACGCCATGGCGGCGCGGCTCGTCCATTGGGCCGCGCGCCGTTCGGCGCCGCCATCCCAGACCAGGTCCACCGTGCACGGGCCGGCGCAGCGCGGCTCCACCACCAGTTGACCCAGTTTATCGCTCCAGATGCGCCGCGGCGAGCCATTCACGCCCGCGTGCCAGCCCTGATCGAAGGTCACCTGTACGGAGAGCAACTGTTCGGGGCGCAGATCGGCGGTGATCCTGGCGGCGCTTTGGCCCCGCCACTCGAAAGCGGCAGCGGGCAGCGCCGGATCGTCCAGCGCCGCCAGGTACGGTTTTAGCAGTTGCGAGGAGTAGCCCGGCGGGCGCTCGGCGGGCAGATCTTCCGCGCGCACCGCGTGCGCCAGGCTCCCGTTGCGGCCGGGCACGGCGTAGATCACGTCGCCGCCCTCGCGCCACAACTCCGGCAGGCCGAAGAATTTTTCCGGATGTGCGTAGGGATGGTAGACTTCGCGACTGGCGGCCGCGCCGCCGACCACCGCGTCGCAGCCGAAGGCTCGCAAATAGTCGAGCGCGGTCTCTTGCTTGTCGCCGGCATAGATCTGGAAAATGACGTCCTGGAGGAAGGTATTGCGGATGCCGTTATCGAACCCGCCGGTGAGCATGGCAGTGTCGCTGAAAGCGTTCATCCAGAAGCCGATGGTGCCGGGGGCAAACACGCGGCGCCCGGGGAGATGCTCCCCCAGCCAGGTGGAGATCTCATATTCCACGGTGGACTGGATGGC
>JASHSS010000631.1 GCA_030038565.1 Bryobacteraceae bacterium | reverse complement strand
CCGCCCATGGCCACCAACACCCCGCGCGACCGGAAACGCGCAGCCAGGCCGTAGGCGTGATAAGCGCTGGGGGTGTGAAAGGTAATGCCCACGAGATCGGGGTCGAGGGTCCAGTCGATCTCCTCGGCCTCTTCATCCACGTGAAATACCTGCCAATCGGCGGGCACGCGGGCGGCCAGGTAGGGCATGGTGATCTGCTGGAAATTCAGAAACCGCGACCGGCGTGCTCTGCGGATCTCCGCGGAGGAGGCGGTAATCAGGAGAAGCTTGGGCATAGCGCGCGCGTCACCGACACGCGTAACACATTTCGCCCGCCGGACGCCGGTGGCAAGAGCCGAAGCCGGTGGCGGGCCCGTCCAGCCGTTAGAATAGAACCTGATGCCGTCCCCCGCCCTTCCGGCCACCGCCGCCGTGCTACCCGAACTGCCTCAACTCGCCCGGATGACCGCGCGCTTTGCCCCCGTAACCCTCCAGGTCGAGGAAACCGGCTTATCGCCGGGCGACCGCCAGGCGTTGGCGAAACTGCGGGAAGCCGCGCGCTTCATCGACCGAATCTTTATGGACCAGTTGTGGAGCGGCAACCGGGCCCTGGGCGAAAAGCTGCAGGAGGACGCCACGCCTCTGGGCCAGGCGCGCCTGAAATACTTCCTTCTGAACAAGGGCCCCTGGTCGGACCTGGACGGCCACGCCGCGTTCCTACCTGGCGTCCCCGCGCGCAAACCGCCGGGCGCCGATTTCTATCCCGAAGACATGACGCGGGGCGAATTCGATCGCTGGGTTAACAGCTTGCCGGAAGCTGCGCGCCAGGAGGCAGAAGGCTTCTTCACCGTGATCCGCCGCGCTCCCGATGCCCGGCTGGCCGCCATCCCCTACAGCCAGGCGTACGCGGCCGATGTGGCCCAGGCCGCCAGCCTGCTGGGCGAAGCCGCCGCCCTTACCGATAACGCCTCGCTCGGGCGGTTCCTGACTCTCCGCGCGGAGGCCTTCCTCTCGAACGATTATTACCAGAGCGATGTGGCCTGGATGGACCTCGACGCGCCGCTCGACATCACCATCGGTCCTTACGAAACCTACATCGATGAACTGTACGGCTACAAGGCCGCCTTCGAGGCCTACATCACCATTCGGGACGACCACGAAACGGAGCGGCTCGCGGATTTTTCGGCGCGCCTGCAGGAGATCGAGGACCACCTGCCCATCGAACCGCGCTACCGCAATCCCAAGCTGGGCGGGGCGGCTCCCATCCGCGTGGTGAACCAGGTGCTGGCCGCGGGCGACGGCGCTCACGGTGTGCGCACCGCGGCTTTCAATCTGCCCAACGACGAGCGCGTGGTCCACCAGAAGGGTTCCAAGCGGGTCATGCTGAAGAACGTCCAGGAGGCCAAGTTTCAGAGCATCCTGGTTCCCCTGGCGGCGCGGGTGCTGCCGGCTCCGGCGCGCGCGGATGTGAGCTTCGATGCATTTTTCACGCACATTCTGGCGCACGAACTGAGCCACGGCATCGGCCCGCACCAGATCGAAATCGCCGGCCGCCGGACCACCCCGCGGCAGGAATTGAAGGAACTCTACAGCGCCATCGAAGAGGCCAAAGCCGATATCACCGGGCTGTTCATGCTGCAATACCTGTTCGACCACGGCATGGCCCACGGTCCGCAAGCGGAACGGCAGCTCTACACGACCTTCCTGGCGTCGGCTTTCCGCTCGCTGCGCTTCGGCCTGGCCGAGGCCCACGCGAAGGGGATGGCGCTGCAATTTAACTATCTGAGCGACCAGGGCGCTTTCGTGGAGAGCGGCGACGGCACGTTCCAGGTGGATTTCGGGAAGGTGAAAGGAGCGGTTCGCGACTTGACCCGCGATTTGCTCACCCTGGAGGCCGAGGGCGATTACACGCGCGCCAAAGGCATGCTCGATACGCTGGGCCTCATCCGCCCCGCCGTGGCGCGCGCCCTGGATGCGTGCGCGAGCCTGCCAACCGATATCGCCCTGGTGGAGGAGTAGCGCGATGCGTAAACTTGCCGGCAGCCTGCTGATCGCCCTGACGCTGCTGTGGGGGCAGAGCGCGCCCCCCGGCGTACACCCGATCACCGGACGCAAGTACGCCGGCGTTATGGGTCCCGGCGGCGCCGACTGGCTGGTGCGGCCGGAGCGCGAAGCCGAAGAACACCCGGAGGCGGCGCTCGACGCCATCGGGATCGCCAGGGGCGCGGTGGTGGCGGACGTGGGGGCCGGCGCCGGCTACTTCACCTGGCGCCTGGCCGCGCGCGTGGGACCCTCCGGCAAAGTCTACGCCAACGATATCGAGCCCAAAATGCTGGCCCTGCTGCGCCACAATATGGAAGAGCGCCACATCTCGAATGTCGAGACCGTGCTCGGCGCGGTGGACGATCCCAGGCTTCCGCCCGCGGCCCTGGACCTGATTCTGCTGGTGGATGTGTACCACGAGTTTTCCGAGCCGCAGAAGATGCTGCGCCACCTGCGCGGGTCGCTCAAGCCGCAGGGACGCCTGGTGCTGCTGGAGTATCGGGGCGAAGATCCGGACGTGCCCATCCGTCCCGAGCACAAGATGACCGTGGCGCAGGTAAAGGCCGAGATCGAGCCGGAGGGTTTTCGCCTGGCGGAGACGCTGGAGACGCTGCCGCGGCAGCACATTCTGATCTTCCGGCTGCGCGAGTGAGTGGGATTGCGCCGGCGCGCGGCCGCCGCGTAGGCGCCATCACGCGGGCAGGCTGGTCTCCGTCTCCACCGCGCGCAGCACTTCTTCGGGAGATGCCGTGCCGGTGCCTTTCTTCATGATCGTGATGGAGGCCACCAGGTTGCCGAAACGCGCGGCGGCAACGGGATCGCCGGTCACCTGGAGCGCCAGGGCCGCGCCGGCGGAGTAGCTGTCGCCCGCGCCGCAGATATCCACGGGATGTTCCACGGGGCGGGTGGGAACCCGGCGTTCGCCGGCCTCATCCACCAGGAGCGCTCCCTGTGCGCCGTCGGTGATCACCAGGAGCGGCGCTTCCATCTGGCGGCGCAATTCGGCAAAATCCACGCGGCCCGCGGCGCGCAGGGAGGCGGCTTCGGCTTCCTGGCGATTGGGCTTGACGATGACGCGGCGGAAATGCTCGGCGCGCAATCGCGAATCCACCCAGATCAGGGGCGGCGCCGGGACGCTGGCCAGGCGCGCGAGTGCCTCGCGCACCACCGGAGTGACCACGCCGCCGTGCTCAGTTTCGGCCTGGTCGGCTACCAGGATGGCGTCATAATTCGGGGCGGCTTCCTCCAGCCGGCCGAGCAGTTCGTCTTCCAGGTCTTCGGGCGCCGGCCGCGTATTGATGAAGTCCACGCGCGGCAGATCTTCCTCGCCGCTGCGGGCGTTGAGCAGCTTGGTATAGGTGAAGGTGGCGATCTTGTCGGACCACACCAGCAGGTGCGAAGCGATGCCGCGGGCGTCCAAGGCGCGGCTCAGCTCATGGCCGAAGCCATCGCGACCCACCAGGCCCAGCACGCCAACCCGGGCGCCCAGAGCGGCCACGTTGGCGGCGATGGTGCCGGCGGCGCCGGGGGTGGTTTCGGTGGCAATCACGGCTATGCGGGGGATGCCGGTCTCGCGCGACGGATCGGCCAGCGCAGGATCGTAGGTGCACCAGCGGTCCAGGCAGACATCCCCCAGCACCAGGACGCGCAGCCGGGGGAAGGCCGCAAGAATGGCCGCGGCGGTCACTGCCGGTCCTCCGCCAGCAGGCGCCACAGCGCGGGCACTGTGGCGCGGTGGAGGGCCGGGCGCCAAAGTCGGGCACACGCGATGGTATCGCGGGCGCTGGTTCCCGCCGCGGCGGTCACTGTCCGCCCTCCGCCAGCAGGCGCCACAAGGCGGGCACGGTGGCGCGGTGGAGGCCCTGGAAATAGAAACTCTCGCCGCCGTCGGCCACCGTGCGCACCAGGATGGTCTTGTGCGGCCGGAAGTAATAGCCGGGATCGGTCTTGGGGAGCTCGCGCCGGTGATCCCCGTGGATGGGCGCCATGTCGAACACCGCGGTGGTGAAATGGCGAATCTCGCGGCCCTCCTGGCGGGCCACATTGCGCGCCATGGCCAGCGCTTTCAGATACACCTCGGGACCCATGATGGCGCTTCCGAAGTTGAGCAGCACGCCGTGCTCCAGGCGTTCCACGGCGCGCGCGAAGATCAGGAAATCGCGGTAGCTGGCCGCTCCCAGAGCGGCGCCGTCGCAGTTGGGATGTTCGTGGATAATGTCGTAGCCTATCCCGGCGTGGACCGTCACGGGCACGTCCGCCCGGTACGCCGCGGCAAACACCGAGAGCCGCTTGTGCGGAAAATCGGACTCCGCGATGCGCCGGCCCACGTTTTCCCCCAGCCCCAGCGAAAGCGCGGCGGCTTCGGCGATCCAATCGTTCAGCTCGCCCGTTTCCCGCCACAATCCGAATTGGCCGGTGCGGATATAACGCTCCACGCTTTCGGTGGTCGCGCCGATGCGCGCCAGCTCGTAATCATGAATGGCCACCGCCCCGTTCACGGCGATGTGGGTGAGAAAGCCGCGCTCGATCCATTCGATCAGGTGGCGGTTGACGCCCGCGCGAAGCACGTGCGCGCCCATCATCAGAATGCGCGCCGCGCCGCGGCGGCCGGCCTCACGCAGCCGATCCGCCACCAGCGGCAGATCCGGATGGCTGAAAGGCGGCGCGGGATCGCCCGGCTCCAGCCAATGCTCCAGCGACAGGTCGTGGGTGCGCTCCGCGAGCGGCAACACCCGCAGGCGGGAACGGTCGAACAATTCGTAATGGCTGCTCATGATCTCGCAAACAACACCTGGCAGAGGCCCTCCAGGTCCAGGTAATTGGGCACGATGTAGTCCGCCCCGGCTCCCACCAGGCGCTGCCGTTTCCATTCGTCGACCCGCAGGCAGTCGGGTTCGTCCGAGGCCACCCCCACGGCCACGCCGCCCACGCGCTTGACCTCCTCGATTTCCACGTACCCGTCGCCGAAGCCCAACAGGTGGACGCCGCGAGTTTCCGGCCGCGCCAGGATGCGCTCGACCAGGATGCGCTTGGAAAAACTGCGGTAGTCGTCGAGCGCGCCGTACACGCCGCCATCGAAGTAGCAGGCCACGTCGAGCAGGTCGGCCTCCTCGCGCATGTAGATCTCGTCGGTGCCGCTGGCCAGGTAGAGGCGCAAGCCGCGGTTCCGGAGCGTTTCGATGAGGGCGCGCGCGCCCGGCACCAGGTACTTATCGGGGGAACACTTGCCGGCGCGCAATTCTTCCACGCGATGCCGGATGCCCTGCCACAGGCGGTCCAGGTAGCGGTGCTTATAAACCAGCGGGTCGAGCGGCGAGCCTCCCCGCAGGCGTACCTCTTCGGCCAGCCGGATCATCTGGTAAATCGTCTCCTGGCCGGTGAGCCGCCACACGAAATCTTCCACCACCAGGCGCAACTGCGTCTCGGTTTCGCCGGTAGCGCACTCCGCCAGCACCTCTACCATCATGGGGACCATCACCCCCATCCAGCCGCTGCGAATAAGCGAGAGCGTGCCATCGAAATCGAAAAGGGCCACTTTGGCGGAAACCGCGGACACCGGGCGGATAGCTTCGAGAGCAGGGGGCAAGCTTCCATTGTAAGCCGCTGGTGGGCGTGTGAGCCGGGGAAAGTTGGGCGCGCGGCTCCGGCGCGGTCCCACCGCGGGCGCGAGAACAATGAGGTGTGCAGCGACACGGCCGGCGCGGGGCGGTCAGAGCGGAGCCTGGGGGCCGCGTGAGCCAGCGAAATCGCCGGGATGACGGCGGGCGGGAGCAGTTTCCTGGATATCAGATCTATTCGTTTATGGCGCTTTTCGCGCCCCGACATTGGGAACCGGTTCCTTTACTCCTCGTCAGAGGAGCGCTCCGTTTAGGGAGCGTGCCACATAGGGCAGGTGGTAACGCCCCTCGGCGGGTCATATAGGAAGCGTTGTATGCCCGTGCTCCGGATTTACGGTGGCCCCCTAGGTTGGGCTCCGGCAGGCAATTCCGCGAGGACTGCTTCCACCAGAAGCAGTTCCATCTTCAGTTTCACGGTAGCACGGGGGTTCCGCGGCTCCGGACACGAAGGTCCGCAAGTGATTGAGCCGATTCGGAAGGATTTTTGCGGACTCTGTGACCGGGCGTAGCTCAGCCCGCGAGGATCTCCTGCCGCGCCAAGATATCCTCCAACCCGGCGCCATCGGGAGGGATCTCGAAGGGTTCGCCCACGGCCGATTTCGCCGAGCGGACGTCTTTGAGGCCGTTTCCGGTGATCAGCGCCACGGCGGCGGAGCGGCGTCCCACGATTCCACCGGCTACCGCGCGCCGCAATCCCGCCACCGAGGCAGCCGCGGCGGGCTCGGCGAAGACTCCCGCCAGGCGGCCGGTGTAGCGCATCGCCTCGGCGATTTCGCCATCGCTCACCTCGATCATGGCGCCGCCCGATTCGCTCACTGCCCGCACTGCTTTCTTCCAGTTGCGCGGCGCGCCCACGGCGATGCTGTCGGCCATGGTGTGGGGTTCCACCGGCCGGGGTGGTCCTCCTTCGCGAAAGCAGGCCGTCACCGGCGCGGCGCCTTCCGGTTGCACGCCGAGCATGCGCGGCAGGCGCTCCATCAGCCCCAGCGCCTTCCATTCGCGGAAGCCTTTCCAGACGCCCGCGATGGTGCAGCCGTCGCCAACCGAAACGGCCACCCAATCGGGCGCTTCCCAACCGAGCTGCTCGCCGATTTCCAGCCCGGCGGTTTTCTTGCCTTCCACCAGGTATGGGTTGATGGCGCAATTGCGGTTATACCAGCCCCAGCGCTCCGAAGCCTGCTGGCACAGAAGGTAAGCCTGCTCGTAGCTGCCGCGAACGCGCAGCACGGTGGCGCCGAAGATCAGCAACTGCGTGACCTTGGGCTCGGGAGAACCTTCGGGCAGGAAGATCACGCTCCGCAATCCCATGGAAGCCGCCATCCCGGCGCAGGACGAGGCGGCATTTCCGGTGCTGGCGCAGGCAATCACCTTGCGCCGCGCCTCGCGCGCTTTGACCACCCCCAGCGCGCTGGCGCGGTCTTTCAACGATCCGGTGGCGTTGCGGCCCTCGTCCTTCAGGAGCAGCGCGCCAACGCCGATGTGCCGCGCGAGCGCCGGCGCGGGCGTCAAGGGCGTCCACCCGACGGCCAGATCGGGCAGGCGAGAGGCAGGCCCGATGGGCAGCAGCTGGCGGTATCTCCATTGCGAACGCTCGGCGCGCGCGGCCAGCACGCGGCGGGTGAGCCGGCGGGCTACCGCCTGGTAATCGAACTGCACTTCGAGGATGCCCTCGATCCCGCAGCGGGGGCAGGTACGCGTTCCGAGCCCGCTTGCCCGCGCCGGATACAGGCGGTCGCACAACACACATTGCAGGCTGCTCACGAATTCCAAGGCTTGCCTCCCGGCCTCGAACCACAGAGTAACACCGGGCGGCGCCGGAGGTAGAATGGGATTCGGACCACGGTGTCTGCTTTGCCTCCGCGGGCCTGTGAACGCGAGGCCGCGGGAAGAAGCGAAGCCCTGGAAAGGAGCTGAGCATGGTGCTGGCATCGCAAATGCGCGCGGGTATGGCGATCGTCTTCGAGAACCAGACCTACCGCGTGGTGGCCGCCGAATACCACCCCGGACAAGGCAGGATGGGAGGCGTGACGCATGCCCGCCTGCAAAACATCGACACGGGAACCTTTTGGGAGCATAGCTTTCGCAGCGAACTGAGGCTGCCGGAGGTGGCCATCGAACGGCAGTCGCTGCAGTTCCTTTATATGGACGCCGACCGGTGTTGTTTCATGCATCCCGAGACCTACGAGCAAACCGAGATCGCCAACGCCATAGTCGGCCCGCGAGCCGCCTTTCTCGAGCCGGGGATGACGCTGGCGGTGCAGTTCGTGAAGGGCCGGCCGGTCAACGTGCTGTTTCCGGATGTGATCGAGGTGAAGATCGCCGACACCGCTCCCGCCACGCACCAGCAGGTGGATAGCTCATTCAAACCCGCCCGGCTGGGCAACGGCGTGGAAGTCATGGTGCCGCAATTCATCAAGACCGGCGACATGATCCGGCTGGACCTGGAAACCCGCAAATACATGGACCGGGCGCGCGGGGAGCGCCAGGGCTGAGACCCGCGGCGCGGGGAGCGCCAGGGCTGAGACCCGCGGCAGTCTGGGCGCCGCGGAGCTCCCGCGGGCTGTGAAATCGAGTACGATTACCTTGTTCCGGGAGGTCCCATGTTTATCGTCCACGACTTCTGGCTGGCCGTTCTGTTTTGCGTGATCACCATGCTCGGCTGGGGATCCTGGGCCAACACCCAGAAACTCGCCGGGAAGGATCAGTGGGCCTTCCCGCTGTTCTATTGGGATTACGCGCTAGGGGTATTTCTTTTCGGCCTGCTGTGGATGGTCAGCCTGGGGAGCTTCGGCAGCGCGGGCATGAGCGCGGGAGAGAATCTGCGCCAGGCGGCCCTCGGGCCGATGGCTCACGCCCTGGTGAGCGGGGCGCTGTTCAACCTGTCCAATATTCTGCTGGTGGTGGCCATCGACGGGGCCGGCATGGCGGTAGCCTTCCCGGTGGGCGTGGGCCTGGCGCTGGTCATCGGGACGGTGGCCTCCTATTCGCAATCTCCGAAGGGCAACCCGGTGGTGTTGTTCGCGGGCGTGGGGCTGGTGCTATCGGCCATCATGCTCTCGGCGCTGGCTCACCGCCGGTTGCCGCGCGCGGCCGGGCGGGGCGGGACGGGCGGCGTGGTGGCGGCGGTGGCCGCCGGCTGCCTGATGGGCTTCTTCTACCCGCAGCTGGCGGCATCGTTGTCGCCGGACTTTTCGACGGCTCCAATCCAGGCTGGATATCTGACGCCTTACGTCGCCCTGACCCTCTTCGGCGCGGGGTTGCTGGCCAGCAACTTCCTCTGGAACACCATCTTCATGCGCGTGCGGAGGCTCTCCTACGCGGACTATTTCCGGGGCACGGCGCGGCTGCACTCCCTGGGGCTGGCAGGCGGATTCCTGTGGATGATCGCCCTGAGCCTGAACCTGATCGCCTCGGGGGTGGTCGGTCCGGCGGTGTCGTATGCGCTGGGGCAAGGCGCCACCCTGGTGGCCGCCATCTGGGGGGTGTTTATATGGCGCGAATTCCGCGGCGCTCCCAAAGGCGCCGGCTGGCTGATCGGATGGATGTTCGCCTGTTACGCAGGCGGCTTGGCGCTGATCGGCATGGCGACGCAGTGAAGCGGCCGATGGCGGCCTACGCGGTGGCCTGGCGCGCGACTTCCTGCAGCCGGCGCTCTTCGATCTCCTGCTCGCGAATCAGGAATTTCTGCACCTTCTTCGACACCGTCATGGGGAACGAATCCACAAAGCGGATGAACTGAGGGATCTTGAAATAGGCGATCTTGCCGCGGCAGAAATCCTGAATCTCCGCCGCGGTGGCCTGTTGGCCCTTTTTCAACTGGATCCACGCCAGCACGGTTTCGCCCAGCTTGGCATCCGGCAATCCCACAATGTACACATCGGCGATCTTGGGGTGGGTGTGGAGGAAGTCTTCCACCTCGCGCGGATAGATGTTTTCGCCGCCGCGGATGATGGTGTCCTTCGAGCGGCCCTTGAAGCTGAAGTAATGGTCGGGCCGCATCACCGCCAGGTCGCCGGTGTAGAGCCAGCCGTCCGGGTCGATGACTTTGGCGGTGGCTTCGGCATCGTCATCGTAGCCCTTCATCACCAGGTAGCCGCGGGTGGCCAGTTCGCCCTGCTGTCCGATGGGCAGCCGGCGGTGGGTCTGCGGATCGACGATCTGAATTTCGGTATTGGGCAGCGCCGTTCCCACGGTGGTGACGCGCAACTCCAGCGCATCGTCCGCCCGCGACATGGTGATGCCGGGGGACGACTCGGTCTGCCCATACACGATGGTGATTTCGGGACAGTGCATGCGCTCGACTACCCGGCGCATGATTTCGATGGGACAGGGCGCTCCCGCCATCACGCCGGTGCGCAGCGAGGTCAGGTCGAAGCGCGCGAATTCGGGGTGCTCCAGCTCGGCGATGAACATGGTGGGGACGCCGTAGACGGCGGTGGCCCGCTCGCGGTGAAGAGCCGTCAGGGTGGCCAACGCGTCGAACTGCGCCGAGGGAAGGATCAGGGTGGCGCCCGAGACCACCGACACCATCGACCCGATCACCGACCCGAAGCAATGGTACAGGGGCACCGGCGCGCAGATGCGGTCCTTTTCGGTGGCCTTCAGGCCCCTGCCCATGGCCATCCCGTTGTTCAGCAGGTTGTGGTGGCTGAGCATGGCGCCTTTGGGCGCGCCGGTAGTGCCGGAAGTGTACTGGATGTTGGCCACGTCGTGGGGCGAGGCGGCATTTTCGGGGAAATCGGCTCCTTGCGCCAGCATGGCATCCCACGAGGGATGGCCCAGCCAGACGATGTGCTCCAGATCGAGGCGGTCGCCATTGCGCGACTCGGCCAGAATTTCGCGGTAGTTGGCGCGCGAATCCTTTTCCCGCAGGAACAACGCGCGGATGCGCGACTTGGCCAGCACGTGGCGCAGTTCGTGCGAACGGTAGGCCGGGTTGACATTCACCAGGATGACTCCGGCGCGCGGGGCGGCATATTGCAGCAGCACCCACTCCCGGCAGTTGCTGGCCCAGATGCCGGCGCGGTCGCCCGGCCCAAGGCCGAGCCCGGCGAGCGCGCGGGCCACGCGGGTCACCTCGCGGTCCAGTTCGCTCCAGGTGAGGCGCACGCCTTCGTGGCACACCACCAGCGCTTCGCGGTCAGGAAACTTCCGGGCGGTTTCGGAGAGCGCTTGGGAGAGGGTCAGGTTGAGAAGGGGCACGTCTGCCCCCCGCAGATAGCTGAGCGCCGCGGCTTCAGGTTCCGGCTCAGGATTTTCGGACACTAACGTTCAGTGTACCCGATGGCGGCAAGGGCGGGCTGATCGTTGAAGCGGCCCCTCGCGAGCCGTAAGCCGCCGCTCTCAGGAAGCCTGGGCCAATGAAGGAGCGAGGTTACCGCTCGAGTTCACGGCGAGCGGAAGCACGACGCTTAACCGGGCGCCGCCCTCCCGGCGGTTGGACGCTTCAAGGGTCCCGCCATGGGCACGCACCACAGCTTCGACAAACGCCAGGCCCAGACCGTGGCCTTTCGAATTTCGTCCTTTGACACGGCCTTCAAAGAGACGGGCGCTGATTTCAGGATCGAAACCGGGTCCGTTGTCTTCGATGACCAAAAGTGCGGCCTCGCCGGAGCTGCGGAGAGAAATCTTCACCGTGCATGACGGCGGCAGATGTTTCAATTCGTTGTCGAAGAGGTTGGCCATCATACGATGGATCAGGGCCGCGTCGGCATTGATGTGCAGGGTCCCGGCGCTGGCCAGGTCGATTTGGATGCCCTTTTCAGACATGCCCGGCTCGTAAAGGTCGATCATCACTCGCAGGATTTCGTCCAGATCGATGGCAACGCGATTGAGCCTTAACGCGTTCGCTTTGGCTTCGGCAACGTCCAAAGACTTATTCAAAAATTCCGTAAGGCGATCCATATCCTCAATGGCCGACACGATGGATTCGGATTCTTCATCTCTCGCGCCCGCCGTGAGGGCCATCTCCAGCTTCGCTCGAACGGCGGTCAGTGGGCTTCGAAGATCGTGCGCAAGAGACCCGGTGATGGTGTGCAATTGACGAATGGAGCTCTCTATACGGTCGAGCATGCGGTTCAGCGTTCGGGCCAACTGTCCGACTTCGTCGTTTCGCCGCGCCCCGGGCACCCGGCTGCTCAGGTCAGCTTCACCTATCCGGGAGGCCGCGTCCGTGATCTGCCGAATGTGCAGCAACACCTGCCGCGTGCTGTAAAACACGATGGTGGATCCAATCAAGACGATCAGTAACCACAGAATAATAAAACGCAGGCGCAACTTCGCGAGTACCCGCAGCTCATCCCGTTCCGACAGTCCGAGGTAGATGTTGTTTCCATTCTCCATCCGGACGCTGACCACACGAAAGGGCGTATCGAAACCACTTACACGGAGATTGGATGGAGCATCCGGAACGATCCGAGCGTTCCGAACGGCACGGAGGTGCGCGCCGCCGTCCCCGGCTCCCGCCCACAAAGCCAAGGAACCGTCGCCGGCCGTTTGCAGAAAGAACACCGAATCGTTCAGCCCCACCTTGGCTCCGCGCTTGTGCGGCACCTCCCGGCTGGCGAGTTCGGCAACTTCCCTGACTACTCGTCCGTAAAGGTAATCCTTGGGAGTTCGCTTGGCGACGTCAGCCAGGACTTCGACCTCTCCCGTCAACCAGGCATCGGTCCGGCGCTGGATGTCCCCGGCGACGAATTGGTGAAGAAACACAAAGACGACCATAGTGCCACAGGCGAACGCCAGGGTGGCCCAAAGAGAAACCCGCCAGGCGGCACTTTGCACGATCGACTTAGCGGTCCCTAAGAACATAGCCCACGCCTCGCAACGTTCGAATGAGGGGCCCATACCCGTCCGCATCCACCTTGCCACGCAGACGGTAGATGTGAACATCCACGACATTAGTATCCGGCTGGATTCGCATACCCCAGACTTGATCGAGAATCATGGATCGTGTGACGACGCGGCCCGCGTTGCGGCACAAATACTCCAGGAGAACAAACTCCTGAGGCGTCAGATTCAGTCTCGTTCCGCTGCGGGACGCCTCGCGTCTCAGCAGGTCGAGCTCGAGATCGAGGACTCGTAAGCGAGTGGCCTCGGCGCCCGAAGCGTTGTTCCGCTTTAGCAGATTGCGCAACCTCGCCAGCAACTCCGCGAGGGCGAAGGGCTTGGTCAGATAATCGTCGCCGCCCTGTTCGAGGCCTCGCACCCGGTCATCCACCGAGCGCCTGGCGGAAAGGATGAGCACCGGCGCAGTCAACCCAAGCTGGCGCAGCCGGAGGATCAGGCTGATGCCATCCTGGTCGGGCAGGCCGAGGTCCACGATCAGCACATCATGACTGCTCTCGATGGCCAGACGCTCCGCGGTCCTGCCGTCCCCCGCCGCTTCTACCTGGTATCCGGCTTCCGTCAAGGAGCGCTGCAGGAACCCTTGAATCTCGAGCTCATCTTCCACCAGCAGCAGACGCATGACTTGATGTTAATGCATTCGCGGAGCATGGTTCCCTGGGACGGTGATTCGCGCACCGCGGATGGCTCTACACGTACACTTTCCCGTCAAAATGAACATGTTGTCATCTGGCAGTTGTTTAGGGGTCATGTGCTGCCGCTACAAACGAATTATGTGATGAGCTTTGGAAGGTAATTGCATGATGATGCCTGCCGTACTCCGTAGAACAACCTTCTGGATACCCGCGATCCTGCTCGTCTCGGCGCTCCGCTCATCCGCGCAAACGGCCGAGCCGGTTTCTCCAGCCGCCTTCAACGCCATCCGCGCCGCGTTCGACCGCGCGGTGAGCCAGACCCCCTTGCTTCCCGAATTGGAACTGGCGGACGATGACCTGGCCCAGGGCGCCGCTCCGCCGCAGCAGACGCAACCTCCCACCAAGCCCGGGCCGCCCTCCCTCGGCGACCTCGGCTTCCCCACCGCGCAGACGCAGCCGAATCCTCAGGAGCAGGCGCGCCTGAACAAGCGGTCGCACATGCTCAAGATCCACCAGCGGCTCGGATTGATTACCACCGGCCCGCTGATCGCCACGGTGCTGCTGGGCGGCTTTGCGGGCGGGCGCAGCACCAGCTCGACGACGCGCGATCTGCACGCGGGTTTGGGATCCGCAACCGCCGGCCTGTATTTCACCACCGCCTATTTCTCAATTTTCGCGCCCAGGATCCCGGGCACCAAAACCCGCGGGCCGATCAAGCTGCACAAGGCCCTGGCTTTCATTCATGGCCCCGGCATGATCCTCACGCCCGTGCTTGGCGCAATGGCGCTGGACCAGAAGGATAAGGGGGAGAAGGTTCATGGGATCGCGAGCGCCCACGGGGCCGTCGCGGTGGTTACAGCCGCGGCTTATGGTCTGGCCATTCTGTCCGTTTCGGTGAGGTTCTAAGGAGGAATCTGTGAACAGCCGACTGATAGCAGTCGCGCTCGCGGCTTTGGCGCTCCTGCCGCCGGCACGCGCCGCCGACAGCACCTGGGTGCTGCAGCAATCCACCATCACCTATCACGTGTCGCATCCCCTGCACCAGAGCGAGGGCGTGAGCCACGCCGCCAAGGGCAAAGGAGTTTGCCATGCGGGCGAGTGCGATTTCCTGGCCGCCGCGCCGGTGAAATCCTTCGATTCCGGCGACAGCAACCGCGACCTGCACATGCTGCAGGCCACGCGCGGCGCGGAAAACCCCATGGTGGTGGTGCGTGCGCACGTTCCCGAGACGGCGCTGGCGGCCTCCAGCATCCACGCCGATCTGGAAATACAGTTCGCCGGCCAGACCGTGCATTACAAAGATGTGCCTTTCCAATTGTCCGCTCAGGGCAACCAAATCAAGTTAACCGGGACTATTCCCACGACGCTCTCGGATTTCAAGATCGAGCCCCCGTCGCTCCTGACCGTGCCGGTGAAGAACGAAGTTCCGATCCGCGTCGACCTGACCTGGCAGAAGCAGTAAGCCATCCATCGGGTTGCACCCGGGCGCCCATCCGCCATCCCTCAACGGCACGCGCCGATGGCCGCCGCGTGCCTGGCAAATCCCGGCTCCGGCGTATGCTGGACCAGCGCCTTCTCCATGGCCTCCTTCGCCTCGGCGCATTTTCCGCTGCGGTACAGCACCCAGGCCAGCGCGTCGTAGGTATACACATCCTGGCGGAAATTCAGCTCGTTGCGCGCCAGTTCCAGGGCCCGGTCCAGATGCCTCTGCTCGTCCGCCAGGACGATCGCCAGGTTGCGGTCGGTGTTTTCGAAATTGGCGCGCGCCAGGCGGTCCACCACGTCCAGCAGCGCTTCCTGCCTGGCCGCCTCGGCCGTGTCGCCCTGCTCCAGGTACAGATCGCGCAGGGCGCCGGCGTAATCCGGGAGCGGAACAATGGCCTGGGCGCGGCCGTAAGCGGCAATCGCTTCGGCGATCTCGCCGCGCGCCGCCGCCACCCTGCCCAAGCCGGCAAACGCGGGATGGTAGTGCGGAAACACCTCCAGGGCGGCCTGGAAATTGGCCTCGGCTTCCACCGGTTTGCCGGTTTTGAAATACAGGTTGCCCAGGTCCACCAGGCACCACGCCAGGTTTTCCGGCATGGCCCCGGCCACGTGTACGGCCTGCCGCATGGCGTAGATGGCGCCATCGGCATCTCCGGTTACGAAGCGGTACCACGCCACGCGGTTATAGCTGGAAAGCCCCGGACGCAGCCGCAGCATTTCCCCGTAGGCATCCGCCGCGCGGTCGTAATCGCCGAACTCCATTAGCGCATCCCCCAGCATGCCCCACAGCCGCGCTTCCCCGGGAAAGGTCTTCACCAGGCCCCGGATATTTTCCGCGACGGTCTTAAAATGATGCCGGTTGAGTTCAATCTGGTTTCTCAGGACGAGCGCCTCCAGGTCCCCTGGCTGGAGCGCCAGCGCCTGCGTCACCAGTTGTTCGGCGCGGTTCACATAGCTGAAATCGGTGGTTTCGCGCATCTTCTGGAGATACGCCGAAGCCAGATCCTCCAGCGCCGCGGCGTTGCCCGGTTCGGCCGCCACGGCCTTCTGGCACTCCGCAATCCGCTGGTCGGTCGAAATCCGCTCGCTGAGCGGCAGGTGCGCCGCGTAGGCCGCGGGCAGAAGGGCAATCGTTAATAGCCAGGCGCGCATGGTTCCTCCAGAACGTTGTTCGAAAAACCGGCGGCCGGAGCGGAATCCTCCGCGATTCCGTCCCAGCCGCCTAACCAGCCCGTTCAGTTCACCGGGCAGGGCCCCACCACCGGCGTTCCATTAAAAACGGCCGGGAACGAGCCGCAGCCCGATTCGCCCGGATCGATGTGCCGCCGATTGCGCCCGCTATTGGCCCAGGCCACGTACGGGAAAGTCTCCTGGAACGTCTGATCGTTGACGTTTACGCCATCGCCCAAAAGGTAGCCGTTGTACGGCGATCCCACCAGCGCTCCGGCCACCACCCGCATGGAGATATCGGTGACGTCGTCGGAGACGCGCCGGCCGTTGGGATACCCGGCGCCATCGCCGGCCAGCAGTCCCAACCGGCTGCGCGAAGCCATGGCCGTGGGCGGCACGCTGGTATTCAGCCGCAAGAGGTCGGCTACCGGACCGGCGGGAATCGGCGGACCGCCGAACACCGGAGAGTACTGCACCAGCGGCAACAGGTCGGTGCGCGGGGCGGACGGCACGGGGAGCCCGAAGACCAAGTTGAACACGGTGGCCAGCAGCGGATTCAGATCGTAGGCGGCGAATTGCGAATCGTTTGAAGGCACTGCGCGGCTCCAGTTGTCCTTGTCGCCCGTGCCGATGATGACCTCGTTAATCAGCGGATTGCCCATGCGCTGCACCTGCACCCAGCCGCCCGAATTCTGGTCCGGCATGTTGCTGCGCACGGTCATGGCGGCGCGGTAGGTGGCGCCCCACGATCCGATCACCGGTTTGCCCGGCTGGGTAATCATGGAGATGGGAACCTGGATGGCGATGCAGTTCACGTTGTATCCGGAAATCGTGTCGGCGGCGGAATTCATTGTGCTGGCGTCCTGTTCCTGGCTGAGCAACGGGACCTGGCCCGTCTGGTAGGCTCCCAAGCGCAGATTCAGCGAGTCGAATGTGCCGCCCAGGTCGATGAAGAAGGGATCGTCCACCGTTCCGGCAAACACGCTGATTCCATTGGCCAGTTTATATACACCCTGGGCGGCCAGAGCCGGGTAATTGGGCATGGTCCGCGGACCGGCATTGGAAGGCACCGCGTAGAGGGTGGCGCCGGCGTTCAGATTGGTGGTTTGGGCGTTGGCGCCCGTGCCCGTGACCATGGACACGGTATACGTCTGGCTGAGGCTCAATCCGGCCGCTCCCGCGCCGCTCAGCGAGGTGATGGCCGGCGGAATCACCCCGCCGATTCCGCCGCCCGCCCCCACGAACCCGGTGAACACGCCGGGAGCGCGGATGGTGGTGGTGAACTGGAATTGGAAGGTGATGTCTTCCACGGCGTCGTAGGTGTTATCGATCTTGATGGTGTAGAGGACATCGGGATCGAACGGAAAATAGTTAGGGCCATTGGCCGGTTCGAGCAGCGGATCGACGTCCAGGATGAAGGTCACCTTGGTGGGGTCGTCGTAGCTGACGAATGCGAAAAAATCGGTGATATCGGCTGGATGGTCCAGGGCGGTCAGGGGCGCCTCGCGGTGGCTGGCGCCATAGAACGGGAGCGGAACGGCCAGGATTCCCGCGAGAAGCGTTGCGACATACGGTGTGAGTTTCGTCACTTTCCTCAACCTCTGGGTGAGATGGATTGTCAAACCCTAGAACGAGCGTGGAGGGCCATTCGGATTGGGCCGGGATTGTAAATTCGGCCGGTTGCCCCGGCTGCCGGCGCCGGTTGGCGGGAACCGGCGATTGGCCTGCCGGACCGCGTTAAAATTGAAGATTGCCTGAATCCCTCGTGACTGTGGCGATTCCCACCCTGGCTGCGGATGACAGGCTGCAACAGTGCCTGGATTCTCTTGCGCGGCAGACGCGCCGCGATTTTGAAGTGGTCATCATCGACAACAGCGGGAAAAATTCAGCCGCGCGCTTTGCCAGCCCGCCGGCCTGCGCGGTGCGTTCCGAGGCGTCCTCCGGGGCGCCTGCCGGTCCACCGGTGCGGGTGATCGCCAACCCGCGCAACCTGGGCTTCGGGGCGGCCATCAACCAGGGATGGGCAGCCAGCCGCGCGCCCTACCTGGCCAGCCTGAACGACGATGCGGTGGCTTGCCCAGGCTGGCTGGAGGCCCTGGTTGCGGCGCTTGACCGGCGCCCGGATGCGGGGATGTGCGCTTCGCAGGTGCGCCTCTACGGCGAAGCGCTGCTGGATTCGGCGGGCATGCTGGTGGCCGGCGACGGCAGCAGCAAGCAGCGCGGCCACGGCCGCCCGCCGGCCGATTTCCCGGTGGGCGAGGAGATTCTTTTCCCCAGCGGTTCGGCGGCCCTCTACCGCCGCGCCATGCTGGACGACATCGGCGGGTTCGACGCCACTTTCTTCCTCTACTGCGAAGACACCGACCTGGGGCTGCGGGCGCGCTGGGCCGGCTGGAAGTGCCTGTATGCCCCCAATGCCGTGGTGGAGCATCACTATTCGCACTCGGCCGGCCGCGCGTCGCCGCTCAAGGCTTATTACGTGGAGCGTAACCGGCTGTTCGTGGTGGCCAAAAACTTTCCCGCCGGCATGGCCCTCGCCGCCCCCTGGTTCGCGCTGGCGCGTTATTTCTGGCACGCCTGGTATCTGCTGCGCGGCGAAGGACCGGCGGCCCGGTTTCGCGCCGAGGGCCACGCCGGTCCCCGGATGCTGTGGTATCCGGTGAAGGCGCACGCCGCCCTGCTGTTCCACGCGCGCGATCTGTGGCGGGAACGGGGGCGCATCCGCCGCGGCGCCCGCATCACGCCCGCGGTTTTCCGGCATCTTGTGCGCAGCCACTCCATCAGCGCGCGGAAGGTGGCCCGGCTTTGATGGGTCCGGCCGGCCAGGATGCGCTGCTGGTGATCGTGCCGGCCTTCAACGAAGAGGAGGCCGTCGCCGGCGTGGTGCGCGCGGTGCGCCAGGCCGTGCCCGCGGCCGCCGTGCTGGTGATCGACGATTGCTCGCGCGACGGCACCATCGCCGCGGCCGCCTCCGCCGGCGCCGAAGTGCTGCGTCTTCCGCACCACCTGGGCCTGGGAGGCTGCGTGCAGGCGGGCTACAAGCTGGCCTTCGAGTTGGGCTTCGAATATGTCATCCGGGTGGATGGCGATGGCCAGCACGATGCGCGCGACATCCCGCGCATTCTGGAGCGACTGAAAAACACCGGTTGCGAGATGGTCATCGGGGCGCGGTTCAACGGCGAGGGTGGTTACCGCTCGGGGGTGGTTC
>JASHSS010000630.1 GCA_030038565.1 Bryobacteraceae bacterium | reverse complement strand
TCTCTTCCCAGGCGTGGGTGGAACGCCTCGGCTGGACCCTGGTTCACTTCCTCTGGCAGGGTTTCGTCATCGCGCTTTTGTATGCCGCCGCGCGTCGGGTCCTAGCCCCCAGGGCGAACCCGCAGGCCCGTTACCTGCTGGCCTGCGCGGCCATGGCCGGCATGATGGCCGCTCCCCTGGCCACTTGGGAGGCGCTGCGCCCGCCGGAAGCCGGCGGCGCCGCCGCCTATCGCATCGGAGGCGCCCCTCCCGCCGCTCCCACCGCCGGCTCCGCCGCCACGACCGCCGCATTGCCCGCCTCGGTCCGCGTCACAGTCTCCACCGTCGAGTCAGCGCAGTTCCTGCCCTGGGTAGTGATGCTGTGGTTGGCCGGCGCGTTGGCGTTTTGGGTGCGCCTCGCGGGAAGCTGGGTGGTGGCTGCGCGGATGCGGTCGGTGCTGGTCCGGACGGCGCCTCCGCAATGGCAGGAAATCCTGCGCAACCTGGGCGCGCGGATCGGTCTCGTCCGTCCGGTCCGGTTGCTGGTCTCCGCGCTGGTCGAGGCGCCCACGGTGGTTGGCTGGCTGCGTCCGGTAGTGCTGGTGCCGGTGGGGGCGCTCGCCGGTCTGCCGCCTGCGCAGCTTGAAGCGCTCCTGCTGCACGAGCTGGCGCACATCCGGCGGCACGATTACCTGGTCAATCTGCTGCAGAGCGTCGCCGAAGCCCTGCTCTTCTACCACCCCGCGGTCTGGTGGGTGTCCGGGCACATCCGCGCCGAGCGCGAGATGTGCTGCGACGATGTGGCCGTATCGGTCTCGGGCGATGCGCTCCAGTATGCACGCGCCTTGGCGCAGTTGGAATCCTGCCGCCCGGCGCACTTCCACCAGGCGGTTGCCGCGAGCGGCGGATCTCTCGCCGGCCGCATCGCCAGGATTCTCGGCCAGCCGCGGCCGGCGTTCGGGGGCGCGGCGTCGGGCCGGCGCGGAACGGGCGTTTTGGCGGTCGCGTTTCTGCTGGCGGCCGCGGCCTACGGGTTGTTCGGACAGTCCGGCGCGCGTCCCGCCTTCGAGGTGGCTTCCGTCAAGCCGAGTCCCCCGGTTTCGGGCGAGCGCTTTCAGCAACCCATGGGCGTGGGCTATAAACCCGGAGGCCGGATGCTCGCCCAGAACGCCACTCTGATGCTGCTCATCCAGTTTGCCTACGCCGCCCACGACAACCCGATGGCGGGCCACTCCAACCCACTGCTTTCCTCGCAGGTAGTCGGAGGTCCCTCCTGGATCGATTCCATCGCCTACAACATCGAGGCCAAGCCGGCCGGCAATACCGATCCGAAGCACGCCTGGCTCATGCTTCAGACCCTCCTGGCCGAGCGGTTCAAGCTCGCGCTCCACCGCGAGACCAGGGAACTCCCGGTCTACGATTTGACGGTGGCCAAAAACGGCCCCAGGCTGCCGGCGGCCAAGGACGCAGGCTGCGTTTCCTTTCCGCCCGGCACCAGTCCGCACCCGGTCCCGGGGAAGGTGGATTGCGGCTATGTCTCGGGCCCCTTCAGCGAGTCTGAATCCGGGCAAATGCACATGCAAGGACGCCGCATCCGCACATCGGATCTCGCCCGGGAACTGGCCCTCGTCCTGGACCGGCCGGTCTTGGATAGGACCGGATTCACCGGAGAATTCGATCTGGATCTTACGTTCGCTCCGGACCAGGCCTTAAGAGGCGCCGGCCTGCGGCAAGCCGGTTCCGGTATCGCGCCCGAACCCGGCCGCCCCGACATCTTCGCAGCCCTGGAGGAACAATACGGCGTGAAGCTCGTGCCGGCCAAGGGTCCGGTCGAAGTTCTGGTCGTCGATCACGCTGAGAAACCGGCTCCCAATTAAACCGGCGTACGGTAAGGCGGCGGGGTAGTCGCGCCCCGCCGCGTCCCCCTTAAATCATCCTCACGGATACAGTCCGCGAACGCGAGCGGCTTCCGCCACGCGGCTGACTCCCAGCATATTCGCCGCCAGCCGCATGGTCGCCTTGCGCTCCAGGTAAATCTTCAGCGTGTCGGCGAAAGCCCTGGTCATGACCTTCTCCAACTGCCGGTTGACGTCCTGCTCGTCCCAGAACAGGTGGTTCTCGTCCTGCACCCATTCGAAGTACGACACCGTCACCCCGCCCGCGTTGCACAGAATGTCGGGAATCAGGAAGACCCCCTTCTGGTCCAGAATGCGGTCGGCTTCGGGCGTCACCGGGCCGTTGGCGGCTTCGGCGATGATGCGGGTGTGAATCGAGGCGGCGTTGTCCGCCGTGATGGTGCTTTCGAGGGCCGCCGGAACCAGGATCTCGCACTCCAGCGCCAGCAGTTCCGCGGGGGTAATCTTCTCCGCGCCGGGGAAACCCGCCAGGCTTCCGGTGCGGTCCTTGAAGGCCATCGCTGCCGGCACATCCAACCCCTTGGCGTTCCAGATGGCGCCGCGCGTGTCGCTCGCGGCGATCACCCGCGCGCCGGCCTGGTGGAACAGGTTGGCGGCAATCGATCCCGCGTTGCCGAAGCCCTGCACCACCACGCGCGCGTCCTTCACCGGAATCTTCAGGTGCTCCGCGCTCGATTGGGTGGTGTAGAAGACTCCCCGCCCGGTGGCTTCGTTCCGCCCCAGCGAACCGCCCAGGCTGACCGGTTTCCCGGTCACCACGCCATGCACCGGGTACCCTTTGTTCATGCTGTAGGTATCCATGATCCAGGCCATCACCTGCGGCGTGGTGTAAACGTCCGGCGCCGGAATGTCTTTCTCCGGCCCGATCAGCGGCAGAATAGCGCTGGCATAGCGCCGGGTCATGCGCTCCAACTCGCCCAGCGACAGGGCCTTGGGGTTGCAGGTGACGCCGCCCTTTCCACCGCCGAAGGGAATATTGACCACCGCGCACTTCCAGGTCATCCAGGTGGCCAGCGCCTTCACCTCATCCGCCGTCACGTTGGGGTGGAAGCGGATGCCCCCTTTGGCCGGGCCGCGCGTGGTGTTGTGTTGCACGCGGTAGCCTTCGAAACGGACAATCTTGCCGCTGTCCAGGCGGACCGGAATGCTCACCTGGAGCACGCGTTCCGGATATTTGATCATGGCTCGCAATCCGTCTTCGAGACCTAGCGCGTCGGCCGCCAGATCGAAGTTTTCCAGTGCGACATCATATGCGTTTTTTTCGATTGTTGCGGTTGCTAACATGGCCCACCATTTCCTTCGGACTTCAAACTGGGAAGTCCCGCAAATCTGTTTACAGCGAAATCATATTCCCTGGCACACACCACGTCAAGGGGGTGCTCCCATAAAACGCGCCGCTTCGCCGGCAGTCCTGCACCGCACCGTGCCGCCCTCCGGTTTACGCTATCCTCTCCAACGTGAGCAGCATGAACCGGTGGACCCGCCTGGCGGCGGCGATGGGCGGGTGGCTGGTGTTCGGCGCAATGGCCTGGCTGTGGGAGCACGGGCAGGCCGCCCAGTTCGACCTGCCGCTGCGCGCGGCCGTTCACGGCTGGGCCTCTCCGGCGCTCACCGTGGCCATGCGGCTCGTCTCCGTGCTGGGGTCGGAATACTTCCTGATACCGCTGGCAGCCCTCCTGGTGTGGCGCTGGGAGAAGCGTGGCGAGCGCCGGGCGGCTTATCTCCTGGTAGCCGGAAGCCTCAGCGCCGAGCTGCTGTCGGAACTGCTCAAGACCCTCTTTCACCGGCCGCGCCCGGAGGTTTTCTTCGGCCTGCCGCCCGCCGTC
>JASHSS010000629.1 GCA_030038565.1 Bryobacteraceae bacterium | reverse complement strand
GGCGCACGCCCGTATAGCGGGCGAAATAGTTCTTGATGTATTTCTCGGCTTCCCCGCGCGAGATCCCCAACTGTGCGGCCAGCCCGAAGGCGCTGATGCCGTAGACGATTCCGAAATTCACCGCCTTGGCATCGCGGCGCGCTTCGGGCGTCACCATGAGCGGCGGAACGCCCATTACCTCCGCCGCCGTGCGCGTGTGGATATCCTCTCCGTTGCGGAACGCTTCCAGGAGCAGTCGGTCGCCCGAAAAATGCGCCAGAAGGCGCAGCTCGATCTGCGAGTAATCGGCCCCCAGCAGCTTCCAGCCGTCGCGCGGCACGAAGGCGGCGCGAATCTCGCGGCCCAACGCCGTGCGGATCGGAATGTTCTGCAAATTCGGATTGGACGAAGACAGCCGTCCGGTGGCCGCCCCGGTCTGGTTGAAGCTGGTGTGCAGCCTCTGGGTCGCCGGGTCTAGCAGTGCCGGCAGGGCGTCCACATAAGTCCCCTTCAGCTTGGCCATCTGGCGGTATTCAAGCACCTTGCGCACGATTTCGTGATCCGCCGCCAGATCGTCCAGAACGTCCGCCGCGGTGGAGATGGTCTTGCCTTTGCCGTATTTCACCGGCGCCGGCAGCTTCAGGTCCTCGAACAGCACCCTCCCCAACTGCTGCGGTGAGGCGATGTTGAAGGGCTTCCCCGCCATGCCGTGGATCTCGGCGGTGAGGCGCGCGATCTCCGTCTCCATCATGGCCGAAAGACGCCGCAGTTCGGCCGTATCGATGCGTACGCCGGTGCGCTCCATGCGCGCCAGCACGCGCGCCAGCGGCAGTTCGATTTCGGCGTACAGCTTGCCCAGCCCGCGCGATTCCACCGCCGGCGCCAACTGCCGCCACAGTTCCAGCGTGAGATCGGCGTGCTGCTCGGGCGATGCTCCCAGCTTCAGATCGAGCCGCCGGCGGGCCTGCTCTTCGAGCGGGCAGCCGCCCGGGTCGGCATCCAGCAGGAAGGCGTACAGCATTACGTCGTGCTCGAACCCGCGACCGTGGATTCCCATCTTGTCGAGGGTCAGCAGCGCGCTCTTCACGTCGCAGGCGATTTTGGGCCGCGCGTCGTCTTCCAGCCAGGCGCGGAGCGCTGCCAGGTTCCCCGCCGTCACCGCGCGAGCCTCTCCCATCCGCCATGCCAGGCCGATGGTATCCAGGGCGAATTCGCCTTCTCCGGATTTCGCAATCGCCACCGCCACGGGCGCGCCGGCGGGAACGGCCTCCAGCCAGGCCTGCAATTCGGCCGGCGATTCCACCACCCGGTAATCGCGCGTGCGGGTGTCCTCGCCCGGCCCCAGTTCCTTCAGCAGGCTGTGGAATTCCAGTTCCTTGTAAGTGGCCTTCAACAGCGCGGTATCAGCCTGCTGCGCCTTCACCGCCTCGAGGGAAAACTCGATCGGCACGGCCGTGGCGATGGTCGCCAGGCGCTTGCTCATGCGGATCTGCTCGGCGTTCTTCTGGAGGCTTTCGCGATACATCTTGCGCTCCACCTCGGCGGCCCGTTCCAGCACGCTTTCGATCGACCCGAAACGCTCGATGAGGTCGCGCGCGCCTTTTTCGCCGATTCCCGGAGCGCCCGGGATGTTGTCGATGGCGTCGCCCTTGAGAGCCAGCAGATCGGCCACCCGCTCGGGCGGCACTCCCATGAATTCCTTCACCTTGGCAGCGTCGTACCATTCATCGTCCTTAGCCGGGTTGAGCATGGCGATGTGGTCCGTGACGAGTTGCAGCATGTCTTTGTCGCTCGAAACGATTACCACTTCGCAGCCCGCCTGTTGGGCGCGGCCGGCCAGCGTGCCGATCACGTCATCGGCCTCGAAGCCCGGATATTCCAGGATGGGGATGCGCATGGCCTCCAGCACGCGGCGCACGTAAGGGATCTGCTCCCCCAGGTCGGGCGGCATTTCCGCGCGGTTGGCCTTGTATTGGGCGAACTCCTGCACGCGGTGGGTGGCTTCGGTGCTCTCGAAGACCGCCGCGATGTAGGGCGGATCGAACTGCTTGGCGAGCTTCCGCAGCATGTTATTGAAGATGTAGACGGCTTCGGTAGAGATCCCCGTGCTGGTCCGCATCGGCGGCGCGCCGCTGCGGGCGCGGGCGTGGTAAGCGCGGAAAATGAAGCCGAACGTGTCGATCAGGAAAAACCGCGGTGGTGGTGGCACTCGGCTCCATCATATATCAGCGCCTGCTCGGCTGCGCTCCACTGCGGCAATTCAACCACGCCAGGCCCTCCTATGTGTTGCAATTCCGCCACACTGTAACGATTCCAAAACCTTTTGCATCAAAAAGATGCAGTTTTGATTGCGAATCACCTTTTGAAGTGATTCAATAGTATTCCGTTTCAATACAGGAGACCTTCTTTGCGTTTTGAAACCACCGTGCTGCGCCCCGTGGAAACCACGGGAGTGGGGCTGCATTCCGGCGCCCCGGTGCGCATCCGGATCCTTCCGGCTCCCCCATCCACCGGCATCGTTTTCCTGCGCACCGACCTGGACAATTTCCCCGTCCCCGCCAATTGGCGGCATGTCGAGCGCGTCAGCTACGCCACCAGCCTGATGCGCGGAAGCGTGCTCATCTCCACCACCGAGCACCTCCTGAGCGTTTTTTACTCCATGGGCATCGATAACGTGCACGTGGAGATCGACAACCTGGAGGTGCCCATTCTGGATGGCAGCGGCTTGCCCTTCGTCAGCCTGATCGAGCGAGCCGGCATCCGCCACTACCGCCGCAAACGGCGCTACCTGCGCATCCGCCGCCCGGTTTCGGTGGAGGACAAGGGCAAGCGCATCAGCATCCTGCCAGCGGACAGTTTCCGCCTGACGTGCGATACCGATTATCCTGCCCCGGTGGGCCGCCAGTCCATCGAGATGGAAGTCACCCCCGAGCGTTACGCCTCCGAAATCGCCTTCGCCCGCACCTTCGGATGGGAATCGGACCTGGACCAGTTGCGCAACATGGGGCTGATTCGGGGCGCGTCGCTCGCCAACGCGGTCTGCTTCACATCGGCCGGCGTGATGAACCCCGAGGGCTTGCGCGCCTCCGACGAGTGTTGCCGCCACAAAGCCCTGGATCTTATCGGCGACCTCGCCTTGCTGGGACGGCCGTTGCTGGGTCATGTGATTGCGGAACGCGCCGGCCACGCCATGCACACCGCGCTGGTGGCGCGCATCATGTCCGACGCCTCGCTCTACGAAATCCTGACCTTCGACCAACTCGCCTCACGGGTGGCCCAGGCGCTGGTGAGCTAGGCGGCGTGCGGCCGCCGTCAGTCCCTCACTCCTGCCGCAAAAGTTCCTTGAGTTTCGCTGCGAATGCCTTAGGACGCATGACATATCCGGTGTGCCCGCCCGGGAACTCCGCCGCCGTCACCCCCAGCATCCCGGCCAGCGCGATCGCCGAGCGATAGGGGAACGTGGAGGCAGAAGTGGTGCCCACCGCCGGCACGATTTTCGCTTTTTCGGCGGCCAGCGCGGCCATGTCCGGTTGATACCGGGCGACCGCCGGGACATCCCACCTGAGGAAATGCGTAAAGTCCGCGGCGCGCTGGGCCGCGGCTTGTGGATCCGCCGCCGCAACCGTTGGTAACGGAACCTCTGGCTCGCGGTCGTTGAAATCGACGCCGCTCCGTGCGATCATGACCTTCATCGCCGCCGGAAGCCCCTCCCGCTGAAACGTTGCGAGCAATTCCGCGTGGCCGCTCAGCGCTTGCTCCTGCTCCGCGCCCTCGAACAGCCTGTAAGCCGGCGGCTCATGTGCGACCAGCAGGCGAACCAGCGCGCCATGATGCGCCGCCAGTTCCAGGCCGATCAGCGCCCCCATGCTGCTGCCGAACACGAACGCCGCCTCCGGGGACAGCGCCGCCAGCAATCGCGCGGCATCCGCGGCGTGGGCCGCGATTTCGTATCCCTCCGTCCGCACCGGAGTGCTCCGCGACAAGCCGCGACGGTCGTAAGTGATCACCGTAAATTGATCGGCCATTCGATTGGCCAGCGCCTCCGATCCCTCCGCGTTGCCGGCGCCGCCCTGGAGGATCAGGAAATTCGGCCCCGCTCCGCGGGTGGTGTAGTAGAGGTTGACTTCGGGTGTTTCGAGTTGTCCAGCTGTCATATCAGGAATCCTTATATCAGTCTACCTGATATAATAATCCTGTGTCAAGAGAAACCCACAACCCAGGCCTGAAGCCCGTCACGGTGCTGTTGCGGCAGTTCCAAAGCGCCATGCGGCAGGCCATGGAAGAACCCCTTCAGGACGCCGGGCTGACGGCCGCCCAGGCAAACGTCCTCACGGAACTGGCTTATGGCCCGCCGCGTTCCAATGCGGAGTTGGCCCGCGTTCACTTTGTAACGCCGCAGACGATGGTTGAAATCTTAGCCTCGCTGGAACGCCGGGGCCTGATCTCGCGGATGTCCCAGCCGGAAGGGGGCCGGGCCATGCTCGCGGAGCTCACCAAGGAAGGGGGCGGCAAGGTGCTGGCCGTCCACCTGGCCATGCGGCAGGTAGAGGAGCGGCTCCTCAACGCGCTCTCAAAGGAGGACCTGGCGCACTTGCGGCGGCTATTGGAGGACTGTGTAGCGGTCCTGGAAAAGCACGAGCCCCCTCCGGCCTAGCCACTGATACGCCTGAGGCCAAAGGAATCAGGATGACGGCGGGATTGCCGAACGGGCATGAAAAGCGGCTGGGAGGCGCGCCGAGGAGTTCCCCGGGGCTTGTATCCCACCGATTCGGAGCGGCGTCGTCACGCCAGTGCGCCGGGCCCGGTCGATTCAGAGAATTAGTACACCTTGCACAGTGGTCCTTTGACGACGTGATAAAGTGTTGGTATACATCTATCGGGCCTTAGGTTGGCGAATCGCCAAAAGGCTTCGATGGTGGTGAGACAGGAAACGCGCCCGTAGCTCAGCTGGATAGAGCGTTTGCCTCCGGAGCAAAAGGTCGGCCGTTCGAATCGGCCCGGGCGTACCATATTTTCAGTAGTTTGTGGCGTATCAGCTACAAAACCTTTCATCAACCCTTCATCAATTAGCAGCTGGATTGCGCCTTCGAACGCCGCTTACCGCTTTTCTTCACCACGGAACGCTCGAAATCGGCCACTGCTTTGTGTTGGTTCTCAGGGATGACTTTGACGTAGTAGCGGAGGGTGGTTGTCGGATCGGCGTGGCGCATCTGGTCCTGAGTTTCCTTGACGGTCCCGTGCGTCTGGAACAGCGTTGACGCTGTTGACCGCATGGCGCGGAAGTCGAAATCCGTGATGCCGGCTGTTTTGGCGATAGGCTTTAAGACACGCTTCAGGAAATTGCCGACGCGGTACGCTGTGCCGGTCGCAGTCGGAAACAGGAACGCTTTGGGATCCTGCTTCCTTGGATGTTTGGCGACAAATGCACGCAAGTCCCGAGCCAAGTCTGGGGGAACTGCAACCCAGGCATCGGAAGACTCGGTCTTCGTTTCTCCGATTCTGTTCAAGCCCTTTTCCTTTTCTTTGATGGCTTCGTCAATTCGCAACCGATCGGTTTCGACATCCTCGATCCTCAGAGCCAGCAATTCCGCGGGCCGCAAACCGCAGAACAGCAGGACGCGGATAATCAGATTCTCCCTCCCGGTCGAAGCTGAGAGCAAAGCCCTCATCTCGGCCAAGGTGTAGAAGCGTTCGCGAGATTTCTTGGTCTTCGGCAATTCCAGTTTCCGCGCCGGATTGCGAGCGAGGAACCCTTCATCTACCGCGTATTCAAGTGCTGCTCGGACGTAGGTTCGGATGTGCTGCACGGTCGATTTGCGATAGCCACGATTGGCCACTTGGTTCAAGAGCCGCTGGAGAGGGTCCGGAGTAAGTTGCGCGACCTCCCAATCACCTATGACGGGAAGGACGTGCTTTTGGAAAATGCTCTGCAGGGTGCCAGCATTCGCTCGGCTCCAAATGCCGGACTTGAGGGAACGGAACCTTTCCCACAAGCTGCGAAACGTGGTTTCCCGTGGCCGATTCGCTGGGAGTGCGAGTTCGCGCCCAATAATTTCGGCGAGTTTGTCTTCCGCGGAACGCTTGGACATTGAAGCGGTAGGGCCCAAAACCGGGCGACGTTGCACACGCTTCTCAATGCCATCCTCCACAATGTAGAGGTAGTAAAGTCCGCGCCAGTTCTCCGGGCGGCTGCCGAACCGTTCGACCGTTCCGCGCGGACGATTGCGCTGTCGGGGTAGGTGCAATCCGAGCCCCACGAGTTTCAACGGGTGCTTCTGCACGGCGGAGTCGCCCGGGTCGGAAGGCGGCGCCGGGGTCGGATCTGTTGCGTTCGCATGTTCAGCCGAGGATCGGTTCTCAGTCTTGGTCGACGTGGCTTTCGGCAAACCGCTTTCGTTCTGTCTTGAGGACATGCTTTGCTTACCGCCCTGAAACCGCAACTCAGCCCTGAATTCTGCCGACCCCGTTTCGAGCCCGGATTTGGCCGATTCGCCGGCAGTCATCGATGAAACTCGCCAACTCTGTTGGGTCAAATCGACGGACCTTGCCCATCTTGATCGA
>JASHSS010000628.1 GCA_030038565.1 Bryobacteraceae bacterium | reverse complement strand
AAGGAAGCGACGATGGTCTTTGGCGCGCACGTGATCGTATACAGTAAGGATGCGGATGCGGATCGCGCATTCCTGCGCGACGTCCTGGGATTTTCCAGCGTGGATGCCGGGCACGGTTGGCTGATCTTCGCGCTGCCTCCCGCCGAAGTGGCGGTTCATCCCGCGGAAGAGAATGGCCGGCACGAACTCTACTTCATGTGCGGCGACCTCGAGGCCGAAATCGCGGCGCTCGGAGCGAAGGGCGTGCGGTGTACGGCGGTGCATAAAGAGAGGTGGGGGTCGATCACCCGGATCGCGCTTCCTGGCGGGGGCCAGATCGGCCTGTACCAGCCGGCGCATCCCATGGCGATTCGCCCCGCTTCGAATATCGGAAATGGAAACGCCTGACCTCACCTCACCATGCTCACCCGACGTCATTTCCTGGCCGCGCTGCCCGCCATCTCCGCGCTGGCCGAAACCAAGCCCATGCCGATTGCGGCCGTGGAGGTGTGGCAGGTTCACGGCCACCGCGACAGCCTGCGCGGGGTCGACCAGCAGTACCAGGTGAACCCGCTGGACATCTACGATGAACTGCGCCCGCCGCCTTACCATGACAGCCCCCATCCGGTCACGGCGAAAGTGCCGGCCAGCGCGCTGTATCTGAAGATCAAGACCGCCGCGGGGCTGGAAGGGTTCTACGGGCCGATCGACAAAGAAGTTGCCCTGGTGGTGGAGGAGCAGCTTCGGCCGTTCCTGGCGGGCAAGGATGCGCTGGCTCAGGAAAAGCTCTGGGACCAGATGTACCGCTCGAACCGGCATTCCCGCCGCGGCCATTTCCTGATGGCCATCAGCGCCGTGGACAACACCCTCTGGGACCTGCGCGGGCGGTTCTTCCAGACGCCCGTGTATCGCCTGCTGGGTGGCCCCACGCGGCCGTCCGTGGAGGCCTATGCCAGTTGCCTGGGCTATTCACTGGAGCCGGAAAAGGCCCAGGAGCGCGCGGCGGCGTTGAAGAAGGAAGGCTATCGGTACGAGAAATGGTTCCTCGCCAATGGACCCGGGGATGGGCCGGAGGGGATGCGCAAGAACGTGGACCTGGTGCGGCTGCTGAGGGAAGCGGTGGGCGACGATGTCGAGCTGATGTTCGACGTTTACAGCGGCTGGAATCTCTCCTACGCCCTGGAATGGGCCAAACAGGTGGAGCGCTACCGGCCGCGCTGGATCGAAGAAGCCACCCAGGCCGAGAAGATCGGCGCCTTCGCGGAGTTGCGCCGCGGGACCTCCATCCCGGTCGCTTCGGGCGAACACATTCAGGGCCGCTGGGAGGTTTACGACTATTTGAAGGAGGGCGCGCTCAGCGTGGTGCAATGCGACCCGGAGTGGTGCGGGGGGACCTCGGAGCTTGTGAAGATCTGCGCTCTGGCCTCGATTTTCGACGTGCCGGTGATCCCGCACGGCCACAGCATCCACGCCGCCCTGCATGCCATTGCCAGCCAGTCTCCGGCGGTGTGCCCGCTGGCGGAGTACCTGATCCTGAAGATGCAGTCGTATTACCATTTCGAGCGGAATCCGCCGGTGGTGAAACAGGCTCACCTGGCGCTGTCCGAAGCGCCCGGCTACGGCATTGAGCTGGATGAGGCGAAGGTGGAATCGCGGGAGCTGATGAAGTGGGGATGAGCTACGGGGCTGGAGACCTAACCTTCAATTCGCTCGATTCGGTCGAACCCCTCTTCGAGTGTCGGAGGTACCAGGCGGGCGGCCATCTTCCCGATCGCTTCTTCCGGCACCACCCGATGACGCCGCGCGTTGCGCTCGCGGCAGAGATCCACGGGTATGTCGAAGAAGAGGGCTTCCACCTGGCAGCCGTAGGACCGGCCGATTCCCAGGTAGGGGGCACGCTCGGCTACGGTGAGGTTAGTGGCATCGATATAAGTCAGGGGACGTCCGAGCGAGAGCCGCTGGCGTAAGAGATAGCGCAGCGTTTCAAAGACCCGGTCATGGATGGTCTGATCGGTTTCATCATCCGAGAGCCACTTACGGATCGTATCGCTGGACAGGCCCTCCACGCCCATCCGCTTCAGGTACGTGGACTTACCGGAACCGGGCAGGCCTACCAGGAGGACGATCCGCATCACGGACTACGGTAGCATACACCCCCAGCGCCCGGGCCATCATACCGGTAACAAGCGCCGCTCCCTGGCGGAACCCCGTCAGGGAGCGGTTTTCGCAATATAGTCCAGTTAGGCGCCGGACTCGGTGCTTGGGCTGCCGGCGGGTTCCGGAGCCGGCGCCGCCGCAGGAGGAGCCTCTGCCTTAGGGGCTGCCTTCTTGGGGGCCTTCTTCGCCGGTTTCTTCGCGGCCTTCTTCGGCGCTGCTTTCTTCACGGCCTTTTTGGCCGCCGGCTTGGCAGCCTTCTTGGCAGCTTTCTTGACTGGTTTCGCGGCCTTCTTTGCTGACTTCTTAGTCGCCATAGTAATTTATCCTCGTCGAACCTGATTCTCCCTGGATGAGTAAAATCTTACACCGAATCTTGACAATTACCAACGCTTATCTTGAGCTTTTCGCGAAGTTCTTTTCGGAGGGTCCGAATGCGCACTGCCCGAGCGCGGCGGATGCGCCAACAGCTACTCTGAAGTATGCCGCGCGACTGGGATCGGCATTATTCGGATGCCGCAAATGTGGACTTGATGCCCGATCCGCTGCTGGTTGAGGTGGCGGAAATGGCTCCCGCGGGCGAAGCGCTCGACCTGGCGAGCGGCCCCGGACGCAATGCAATTTATCTCGCATCGCTCGGATGGCGGGTCACCGCGGTGGACCGGTCCGCGGTAGCGATCGGGATTCTGCGCCGCCGCGCCGCCGGCCTCCCGGTCACCACCCATGCCTCCGACCTGGAGAGCGGAGACTTCCGGATTGCGCCGGGCGCGTACGACCTGATCTGCAACTTCCATTACCTGCACCGCGATCTGTTTCCGCTGATTCGCGAAGGCGTGCGGCCGGGCGGAATCTTCGTGGCGGCGATTCACATGGTGGACCCGGCCGCCACCGGCGGGCCCCACAGCCCGGCTTTTCTGCTGAATCCCGGCGAGCTGCGGCGGCAGTTTGCGGACTGGAAGATTCTGTTCTATTCGGAGGCGCGGGCGGATACGGAGAAGCCGCAACGGCGAACCGCGCGGATGGTTGCCCGGCGCGCCTGACGGCCAACAGCTTACGAGAACAGCCCCGTCATCGTCGCTCCGATAAGCGTGAACAGCACAAACGGCGTGGCCACGGCAAATAACGCCCCGCCGAAGCTAAGCCGTTTACCCGCCGCGGCTTTCAGTCCGGTGGCGCCCAGCAGCAGAATCCAGATGGTGAACAGGTCGAAGGCCGTTCCGACGGCCAGGAGGAACTTGGACCCGTTGACCGGGTCCATGAAGGCCGCGGGATTGAAGGCCAGCGGATTCTGCACGTTGAAGTCCTCCGGGTTTTTCAGGAACATGACCACAATCGCCAGCGCGTGCTTGACGATGATGGGCAGGCTGGCGTACGTCATGATGCAGAAAATCTGCTTGAAGCGTAACGCCGCCCCCATGGCGTTGACGATCCCCAACACGATGGCGGCGGAGAGCAACAGGGCGATGGGGGTGACAATCACGATCGCCGCATCGGAGGCGGGGCCCGCGAGCTTCATCTGCATTTCCAAC